>CAIVVZ010000537.1 GCA_903909505.1 uncultured Desulfobacteraceae bacterium | reverse complement strand
ATGCCTTTGTCAAGAATTCGATCGATTACCTCTACCAGACTCGATGATGCATTCGTTTTTTCAACTGCCATGATAATTTCACCTCCTTTCAATGTTCCATCATTGGACTACGACGGGTCATAACCTGAATTTTCAACGCCTCCTGAATCACCACCGCTGGGGAATGAAATCAAAGGCAGATGGCATTCATAGACCCGTCGCCAAGCTGTCTGCCAGCCCCTTTTTGCATAATTCAAGCAGCTTAACGATATTAAAGGGCTTTTCGATAAATTTCCACACTCTCTCTTTAATATATCTTTTTCTAATTTCAGATATTCTATAAGATGTGACAATTATGACTTTGGGATCGGCTCCATTCTGTCTGATTATATCGAGCAACGATATAGCGTTCATATCCGGAAGCTGGCAATTTAAAACAACCACCGGGGTTTGCGGAGAACACCGCATGAATTCCACAGCGTCTTTTCCGTTGGTGACCGCATCCACTGACAAACCGGCCCCTTCCAGCACATTGCATATGGTCCAGATGAACTCATCGGAACTATCAACTATCAGTATTTTATTTAAATCATCTGTCATGTGACCGTCCATCGCTCAAGTAGTTTTTTACCGCTACTTGGAAAAATAAGTCATTCGCATTCATTGTTCGTGAAATATAATGCATATTACATGCCAAGCCCACAATAAAAAACAACAGTCCGATATCATAACATTTATGACATTTGACTGTTGTTTTGAATTTATCAATAACGGGATTGGTATGGCATGGATGCCTCAACTAGGACATCAATGCCACAATTAATAAAATGTACCTTGATTATTGTTCAGACAGATCATGATTCCCCTCTTGGGGGGGGGTAGAGGGGAGTTTTTATCGGATATGGTTGATTTTCATTTTCCTTAAAAGCGTCTTGTAGTCAATGCCCAACCTTCGAGCTGCTTCGCTCTTGTTTCCACCGCATCGCTCAATTTCTTCTGTAATCAATCGTTTCTCGATCGACTCGGTGTATTGACAGATAATTTCCTTAAGGGGTCTTTTATCCGGGTTCATATGACAAGCCGTTTCTGTTTTATCCGGATCAGAAGTCGAGTCGCCGGCCAGGATCAATTGTTCCGGACAGATCGGCCCATGGACATCGCAGAGCAGCACGGCCTGACGGATCACATTCCGCAGCTCCCGCACATTGCCTGGCCATGAACAGGATATCAGCATATTCAGCGCCTCACGGGAAAATCCCGAGCAAATTTTATTAAGTTCAACTTGAGCCTCATCCATGAAGCGTTTGGCCAGATACGGAATGTCTTCTTTCCGGTTGCGAAGCGCAGGCAGATCAATGCTGAATTCTTTCAACCGGTAAAACACGTCGGATCGAAAACGGCCGGCATTCACATCCGCTGACAGCTGCTGATTGGTCGCGGCAATAATACGAACATGCACAGGCTCCGCTTTTTTAGCGCCCAGTCGAATAATCTGACGTTCCTGCATGGCGCGAAGAATCTTCTGTTGTGATGGATACGGCAGATTTCCCACTTCATCCAGAAACAGGGTTCCGCCGTTGGCCAGCTCAAAATAGCCGGGTTTGTTGGTATCGGCTCCGGTAAACGCACCTTTCTGATACCCAAACAGCTCGCTTTCAATCAGCGTTTCCGGTATTGCGCCACAATCCACCGCAACAAAAGGCCCATTTCTTTCATGTCCCATATCGTGAATCGCCCGTGCGATCAGCTCCTTTCCAGTTCCGCTTTCGCCCTGAATCAATACGGTAAAAGCAGTTGGCGCCACTTTTTCAACCAGTTGAATCATTTTTTTAATGGAATCGCCGAAACCCATCCGTTCACACAATGTCGCCCGATCGTCAATCGTTTTTCTGAGCCGGGTAACCTCCGCCATCAGATCCTGGGTTTCAATCGCCCGTTGAATGGTAAACAGAAGATCGTTGTTGTCGACAGGTTTGGTGACATAATCATAGACGCCAATTTTCATGGCCCCGACAGCACCTTTGACATTGCCGTGAGCGGTAATCATGACAATGGGAATGGCTGACATATTTTTTTGGATTTGCCCGGCGATATACAGTCCATCCTTGCCCGGCATTCGAAAATCAAGAAGAATTAAATCCGGAATGTTTTTTTCCAGAAATTCGAAGCACTCGTCCCCATCTTTGACCTGATGGACGCAATATCCAGCGGCGGTCAGGACATTGGACACGGTCCATCGGAAATCACTGTCATCGTCCACCATCAGAATGGTCCGGGACTTCGGCTGATTCGGGTCAATCCACATGATTTGTCTCCTTTGGCACACAGCGCTGAAATATTGCCGGCAGCATGACCGACATGATAGTTCCCCCGCCGGTTTTGGGTTCAGCGACAATGGTCCCATTATGCTGTTGGACAATCGATAAACTGATACTCAACCCCACCCCAGTACCTCCTTTCTTGCTCGTAAAAAACGGGTCGAAAATCCGTTTTCGGTATTCGTTGGGGATACCCGAGCCATTATCGATGACAGCGGCTTCCACCTGGCACCGGTTCGGATGAAAAACCGTTTTCATAATGATTATTCCTTTTCCCTCAACCGCCTGAATCGCATTGATCATAATATTCAGAAAGACCTGTCCCAGTTTTTCCTCATCGCCCATCACCCCTGGTAAATCCGGCTCCAGTTGATCTTCAAAAACGACGCTTTGAGTGGACATTTCAAGTATGGCCATCCTCTTTATTTTCAGAAGCAAATCGTTTATATTCAAAATCTGCTGTTTCATATCCGATGCCCGGGAAAAGGCCAGGAGATCATTGATCAGATTACTGGCCCTCTGGCTATTTCGATAAATCATTTGAAGATTTTCTGTCACCAATCGGCCCATACTCAGATTATCAAGGCTAAACTGAGCGCAGGAGCTGATAACCGCCAGCGGATTTCGAAGTTCATGAGCAAGCCCTGCGGAAAGCACCCCCAGAGAGGACATTTTGTCCTGCCGGAGCATTATGTCTTCCCTTTCCTTACGAACAGTAATGTCCATAACGGATACATTGATACAGAGCGGCATTCCGGCGACATCCCGGATCAGGCTGGCGGAAACCTGAGCTGCAAACATGGAACGATCTTTTCGAACAGCCGTCATCTCCTCACCATTTATCACTTTTCCCAGCAGATAGGCTGCGATGTTAAAAACCGGCGGATCTGTTTGAAAAAAATCATTGAGTGACCTGTCAGTCACGTCTTTTTCAGCACAATATCCCCACATGTTAACAAATGATGGATTGGCATAGGCAATTGTCCCGTCACGACTGACGAATGCAATACCGTGAAGGGATGATGAAATCGCGGATTCCTTAATCTGGAGATCTATTTCATTTTTCTTTCGGGCTGTCACGTCCCGAATGGATCCGATGATTGCCAAACCATCAGATTGAAAAACCAGAGTTGCGCTTATTGAACCCCAGTAACGGGTTTCATTCTTGTGTGTAAATTCCATTTCATAATTTATGACCTTCCCGTTATTTTGAAGCATACTCCAAAACTGGTCCTTGTCATAAAAAGTTCCAGGTAAGTCCGTGACCAATTTTCCGATCAGCTCTTCACGGTAAAAACCGTAAACAGTCAAAACAGACGGGCTGACTTCCTGAATAACTCCTGCCATATTTGTTTCGAAATAAACGTCCTGAACACTTTCAAAGAGTCTTTTATATTTCAGCAGGCTTGCATGCAGCTCTTCTTCAATCTGCTTACGCTCGGAGATATCAAGGCCGTGACCGATATAACCGATGAATTCGTTCTTACTGTCATAGCGCGGACAGCCTTCATCAAGTATCCAGCGGTATTCTCCATCGTGATTACGCAGACGGTACACAACCTTGAATTTCTCCCATCGATCAAAGGCGGCCAGATAAACATTCGAACAGAGTTGCCGGTCATCCGGATGCACACCTTCTATCCAACCATTTCCCATTTCCTGTTCAAGCGTACGTCCGGTGAATTCGAGCCAGCAGCAATTTACATAGTTGCAGAGTTTATCTGTTCCGCTTGTCCAGATTAATGCCTGACCTGAACCCGACAATGCATTGAAGTACTGGTCGCTCTCCCACAGCTTTTCATTAAGCTGTCTGCTTTGTGTGATATCGATCAATTCGATGAAGCACTTGGGAGTACAGTTGGCATCCTGTGCGACGGACGCCTTCAGAGATGCCCAGAATGCAGCCCCGTCCATTTTCTGTATCCGCAGTTCGTATGTGTGCGGCAGACCAGTCTTAAAGATTTGTTCGCGGTTCAGGTAGTAGACATCTTGGTCCTCTTTGCAGATGAACCGTGAGATCGGCTGATTGACCAGAGAGTCCCGCGTCACGCCAAGCAGGTTAACGGCAGTGAGGTTGGCATCATAGATCAGCCCATGCTCGTTGATGGATAAATAGCCCACAGGCGCCAGGTCGTAGATTCCGAAATAGTGAGCGCGCGCAGCGTCCAGTTCCATCTGCTTTGAACGCAGATCCTCGTTCTGCATCTCCAACTCGATCTGATGTACGCGCAAATCGTGAAGCACCTGACGGATTTCTTCGACCGACATAGCCTCAATGTATTCAGTTGACAGAGGTGCCATTTTCCGGGAAACCTGTCTGTCTGTCTGTCTGTCTGTCTGTCTGTCTGGCTGAAGGGCGTGCCGGATTCAGCGCTCTTGTGTGGCTTATTCATGTCGTACTCCATTTCCTCACGGTTTCACATGATTATCCCATGCCAAGTTGATCAAAAATGCGAAAAAAGAAAATTGCAGTCCAAAATCTGTAGATTTCGACGACCTGACCTGGCGCATTTGAATATTAGGCAGACAGCACCGTTATTATCCAGTATTTTTCCGCCATCTGTAGCGTCCTGCCGAATGTCATTGGTTGAGAGTAGAAGAGAGGATTGTCGGAGTATTTTCGCCTGTTTGAAAGAAGGGTGCAGTGTAGTATT
>CAIVVZ010000536.1 GCA_903909505.1 uncultured Desulfobacteraceae bacterium | reverse complement strand
GCCAAATTTTCGTTATGAACTATCCGTAACTACTAAATAGCGTTCATTTCTGTTTTTGAGTTTTTACGAGTTCATCAAACATGATTCCCAATGCGATTTATACCCGGCCCATCTGGCTGGACAGTGACCTTCAAACCTTGAAGGTAATCGATCAGAGACTGCTTCCCCATACCGTTGCCGTGCTGAGCCTTAAAACCGCCGATGATGTCATCATGGCGATTCGGGACATGGTGGTCAGGGGCGCGCCGCTGATTGGCGTAACGGCTGCGTACGGCGTTTATCTTTCCGTGGTGAATTCTAAAACGCAGGCTGATCCGGATAATTATCTGTTGCAGGAATGCAGCCGCATCAAGTCCAGCCGTCCGACCGCCGTCAATCTGGTTTGGGCGGTGGATCGCATGCTGGAAAGGCTCTCCGGTGTAAAAACCCTTTCGGGCAAAATCGAGACCGCAAGAAAAGAGGCGGAAATCATCACGGAGGCCGAAGTCGAAAACTGTCGCCGAATCGGGATTCATGGGCTTTCGCTGCTTCAGCAAATCGCAGCCGCAAGGCCGGGAAAACCCCTTCAGATTCTTACGCACTGCAATGCCGGATGGCTGGCCTGTGTGGAGTATGGAACCGCCACGGCTCCGATATATGCCGCTTTTGAAGCCGGCATGGATATTCATGTGTGGGTGGATGAGACCCGGCCCCTCAACCAGGGAGCCCGGCTGACCGCATGGGAACTGGGGCAGCGCGGGGTCAGCCATACGGTGATTACCGATAATGCCGGCGGTCATCTCATGCAGCACGGTCTGGTGGATATGGTGATTGTCGGGTCGGACCGGGCAACCCGGACAGGGGATATCGCCAATAAGATCGGAACCTACCTTAAAGCGCTGGCGGCAAGGGACAACAACGTTCCGTTCTATGTGGCGCTGCCGTCCAGCACATTTGACTGGAACCTGACCAACGGGATGATGGACATCCCCATTGAGGTCCGGAATCCGGATGAAGTCCGGTATGTTCAGGGATTGAACAACAATATCCTTTCCCGGATTCTGATTCCGCCCGAGGACAGCCCGGCCGCCAATTATGCATTTGATGTGACGCCGGCAAGGCTCGTTACCGGTCTGATTACCGAAAGAGGCATCTGCAAATCCGATGAAGCCGATATCCTGAGGCTATTCCCTGAGCATTCTCAAAATTGAGATGACTTTGAACCGGCGTTCCGCCTGCTGGACTTTTTGCGAAGTCATCAGAAATAATCCTTGACATCTATTTGAAATATCCCTTAAATCACCCCATGCTGACAGATCTGGAAAAAAAAATCATCACCGCCATTCAGGACGACATTCCCATTACCGCTCGCCCGTTCAAGACCATTTCCGAAAACATCGGGGTTTCTGAAACAGCGTTTCTGGAAACCCTTCAGGATTTGTGCAACCGGGGCATTATCCGTCGGCTGGGCGCCACCCTTCGCCATCAGAAATCCGGGTTTGATGCCAATGCCATGACCGCCTGGCAGGTAGAAGAAGCGCGGGTGGAAGAAGTGGGTCAAAAAATGGCCTTGTTTCGAGAAGTCTCCCATTGTTACCGTCGAAATCCCAGCAGCCGGTGGCCGTATAATCTCTATACGATGATTCATGCCCGTGATGAAGCCGCCTGTGAGGAAATCGCACGCGACATCTCTCGGGCCACCGCTGTCACTTCCTATAAACTACTTTTCAGCCGAAGGGAATTAAAGAAAACTTCCATGGAATATTTCCCGAACGGCAATGAAGATGGATAAGGATTTTTGCGGACCGGCCGCATTTCCTGCTTCGACATCATCCGCCTCTCCCCGCATTCTTCTGGTTAATCCCTGGATACTCGATTTTGCAGCCTATGATTTCTGGGCCACCCCCTTGGGGCTGCTGACGCTTGGCGCCATGCTGCGGGATCATGGCGCCAGGGTATCTTACGTGGATTGTCTCGACCGGTTCCACCCCCGGTTGCCGGCTGCCGATCCTTCCGCCCGGTTCGGCAGGGGGCCTTATCTGAAAACGCGCGTTTCAAAGCCCGCCGGAATGGAGGATATCCCGAGAAACTATTGCCGTTACGGGATTCCGCCCGAATGGTTCGAAGCGGACTTAAAGTCTCTTCCCCGGCCGGACCTGGTGCTGGTCACCTCGATGATGACCTACTGGTATCCGGGGGTTCAAGAAACCATCTCGATCGTCAAGACGGTTTTTCCCGAAGTGCCGGTGATTCTGGGAGGGATTTATGCCACGCTCTGTCAGGAACACGCCATCCGGTTTTCCGGAGCGGATCTGGTCATTGCCGGTCCCGGCGAAACCCAGCTCTTTGCAGCGGCTCAAAGGCTTATCGGATGGTCCGCAGCCCCTGAAACCGATCCGGAGAACCTGGACGCTTTCCCGTTTCCCGCAGCGGATCTTCAGCAAAAAATACCTTTTGTTGCCCTGATGACATCAACCGGCTGCCCGTTTTCCTGCGCCTACTGCGCATCCGGGTATTTGAATTCAAGACGGCGGCTGCGGTCTTCGGATCGGATTATAGAAGAAATTCAGTTCTGGAATGCGCGCCACGGTGTCCGGGACATGGTGTTTTATGATGATGCACTGCTGGTGGATTCCAAGCGCCACGCCATTCCCCTGTTTGAAAAGATCATCGCCCGCGGGCTCGGCAAGACGGTCCGTTTTCATACACCCAATGCCGTTCATATCCGGGAAATCACGCAGACAACCGCCCGGCTCATGGCGGCGGCGGGCTTTCAGACCATCAGGCTCGGTCTTGAGACGGCAGCAGGCGATCGCCGGGATTTTGACCACAAAGTGACCCGGAATGAATTTCTTGCCGCGGTGTCATGTCTGAAATCCGCGGGATTTCGCGGGGACCAGGTCGGCGCCTATCTGCTGACGGGGCTGCCGGGTCAGACCTGGGAATCGGTTGAAGCCTCTGTTGAAACGGTTCGAATGGCCGGAATAACGCCGGTTCCGGCGCATTTTACGCCGATCCCGCACACGGCCCTGTGGCCCGCGGCCGTGGCCTCTTCCCGATACGACCTGGAATCCGATCCGGCCTTTACCAATAACGCGATATTTCCCTGTCAGAAGGAGCCGTTTTCATGGGAGCCGCTGATCCGATTGAAAAAACGGATCAACGCACCGGCTTTTCAGGCAAAATGACAGAATTCATTTGACTTGTTACCGACAATTTCATATTCAATCGATGTTACACCTGCTCAAACGGTTGCATATCTTTATGAACTCGTAAAAGAGTCATCATTCGGATGGCAAAGTACCGGCTTTTCGCCTGTTCAAGATCAAGGCGAGCGAAACCATCAACCCTTTTTCCATTAACAAAGGAGGATACCACAAAATCATATATGAGCTGTAAAATCATCATTAATGCCATTGATCCCGCGGAATGCCGGATCGCCAAGGTACAAGACAGCAAACTCGAAGAATTCTATGTAGAAACCGCTTCCCGGGAATTTACCCAGGGAAACATATACAAAGCCGTCATTACCCGCGTGGAGCCCAGTCTTCAGGCGGTTTTCGTGGATTATGGAGCAGAACGGCACGGATTTCTTCAAAAAAGTGAAATTCACAGCGATTATTATCAGGATGTTTCCTCTGGAGACTATTCCATTCAAAATCTTGTCAAGCGCGGGCAGGAGCTTCTGGTTCAGGTGATCAAGGAACCGTTCATGAAAAAAGGGGCCATGCTGACCACATTTATTTCGCTTGCCGGCAGGCATGTGGTGCTCATGCCCGGCAGCGAAAATCGCGGTATTTCCAGGAAAATTGAAGATGAAGAAGAGCGCCGGCGGTTGAAAGAAATCATTACCGGAATCAAACTGCCGGAAGGCTACGGGATTATTGTCCGCACCGCGGGGGTCGACTGCACCAAAACCGATATCACCAAGGATTTGAATTATTTGATGCGGCTCTGGAAAAATATCAAGGGCAACGTCATGAAGGAAAAAGCTCCGGCCCTGCTCTACAAGGAACGCAATCTGGTGCTGCGGTCCCTGCGGGATTATTTTACTCCCGACATCACGGAGATTCTTATCGATGAGCCCGGGGTCTATCGGGATGCCAAGGAGTTTATTGAGATCATCTCTCCCAAACAAACTAAGATCGTCAAGCTTTACAAAGGTCCCAAGCCCATATTTACCAAATGCGAACTGGAAGCTCAGATTGCATCCATTTTTGAAAGTCGGGTGAATTTGAAATCCGGTGGATCCATTGTCATCGATCAGACCGAAGCGCTGGTTGCCATTGACGTGAATTCCGGAAAAGCGACGCAGAATAAATCCATCGAGCAGACCGCGCTGGTGACCAATCTTGAGGCAGCCGAAGAAATTGCCAGGCAATTGCGATTGCGGGATCTGGGGGGACTGCTTGTTCTGGATTTTATTGACATGCGGGACCAGAAACATAAGCTGGATATTGAAAAAGCCCTGAAAAACCATCTCAAAATCGATAAGGCCAAAAACAAACTCGGTAAAATTTCCAAGTTCGGCCTCCTGGAGATGTCCCGCCAACGCATCCGTCCCTCCATCGAATTCGGCAGCCACGAACCCTGCCGGTTCTGCAAGGGAAAAGGGGTGACGCCTTCCGCCGAAACCCTGGGACTGGGATTTTTACGTCAGCTTAGCCTGGAGACCCTTAAAGAAGAGATTACCGGGGTCAAGGGAATTGTCCCTTCAGAGGTCGCCTTCTTTTTATTGAACCGCAAGCGCCGGGAAATTCTGGATCTGGAAGAAAGCAGGGGATTTAAGGTCACCATTGAAGGAGATCCGCTCATGGTGCCCGGGGACAGCCGTATTGTCTGTGACAGAAAGGCGGCACAGGAGGGCGTGTAACGGGGTAAAAAGGGGGATGCGATGACGGAGAAGAAACCAAAGCCCGGCCGAAGCTCGTCGGGTGTTGCGAAGGGGGTTGTTTTTCTGGCGGTTTTTCTGGCGGCGTTATGGTTCTGGACCGTAAAAGATAAAACGCTTTTCGAAACCCAATCGCAGGTTGAGCAACCGGCGCCTGAACGCAGACCCATTCATCAGCCTCCGGTCATTGATTACGGCCAGATTGATAAAAATGCCGAGCTTCAGGCGCTCATGAAAAGCCGAAAAACAGAGTACGGTGTGGATTCCGGCGTGGACATGATTGCCAAACCCGAAGAAACGCTCAAGGTCGGGGATGCGGTCGTTCCGATGAAGGAAATTCTGGATAAAATCCGCCTGAATCAGCGGGTAATCACCGAAACCGATCTGGCCGTTCCCCTGGATCAAAGATCCGCCGATGTATATGGGATTTATGTGGTAAAGCCCGGAGACAATATCTGGAAAATCCATTTCAACCTGCTGAGGGGTTATTTTCTCCAAAAAGGGATTGTCATTTCCCGGTGGTCTGATCAGCCGATGAGGACCGGAAAGAGTTCCGGGGTGGGGAGAATCTTGAAATTTTCCGAAACCATGGTGTCCATTTACAATGTGAAAGAGCGAAAACTCGAAACGGATCTGAATCTGCTTCAACCCAATAGCAAAATTGCCGTGTTTAACATCGGCCAGGCCCTTGACCTGTTCAAGCAGATCGATTACCGGCAGGTCGACCGTGTCCGGTTTGATGGAAAAAACCTTTGGATACCTGCTGAACAATGATTTACCGTGAAAGTCAAGTCTGGAGCCAAAAGCCTGGAGTCAGAATAACAGCGGTAGATATTAATTATTTGTCATGGCCGTAACGCCATGAACGATGTAATATAGGAAATGTTATGATCAAGCGTTATACCCGCAAACCCATGGGAGATATCTGGACCGAGGAGAATAAATACCGAACCTGGCTGAAAGTGGAAATCGCCGCCTGCCAGGCCATGGCGGAAGCCGGAAAAATTCCCCGGAGTGCTCTGGATGTCATTCGGGCCAAGGCCGATTTTTCGGTTGATCGCATTGATGCCATCGAGGCCGAAACCCGGCATGATGTGATTGCATTTTTGACCAGCGTGGCCGAATTCGTAGGTCCGGATTCCCGCTACATCCACCTGGGACTGACCTCATCGGATGTGCTGGATACGAGCATGGCCTGTCTCCTGAAGCATGCCGGTGAAATGATTCTGGAAGACTGCGACCGGCTGCTGTCCGCCATTAAAACCCGCGCCTTTGAACATAAAGAGACGGTCATGATCGGCAGGTCCCACGGCATTCATGCCGAGCCCATCACCTTTGGCCTGAAACTTGCCGTCTGGTACGATGAGATGCGGCGCAACCGCACGCGGATGGAACGGGCGGTTGAAACCATCAGTGTGGGCAAGATTTCCGGGGCCGTGGGGACATTTGCCAATATTTCCCCTCAGGTGGAAGCCCGGGTCTGCCAGATACTGGACCTGAAGCCGGCTCCGGCCTCCACCCAGATCATTCAGCGGGACCGGTACGCGGAATATTTTACCACTCTGGCTATCATGGCCTCTTCGATTGAAAAAATGGCCATTGAAATCCGTCATCTTCAGCGTACCGAGGTTCTGGAGGCGGAGGAGTATTTTTCCAGCGGCCAGAAGGGATCTTCGTCCATGCCGCACAAGCGAAATCCCATCGGCTCGGAAAATCTCTGCGGTCTGGCCCGTGTGATTCGGGCCAATGCCCTGGCATCGCTCGAGAATGTCCCGTTGTGGCATGAGCGGGACATCAGTCATTCTTCCGTGGAACGGGTGATTGCGCCGGACAGCACCATTTTGATGGATTACATGCTGAACCGTTTAACCGGTTTGATCGCTAATCTTCTCGTCTATCCCGAACGCATGAAAGAAAATCTGAACCGGATGAAGGGGCTGGTGTTTTCGCAGCAGATCCTGCTATCCCTTGCCGAAGCCGGTATCAGCCGTGAAGACGCCTATCAGTTGGTTCAGTTTCAGGCCATGAAAGTATGGCGGGAAAATGTTGATTTCCAGTCCCTGATTCAGAGCGATGCCAGGATTTCCGAGGTGCTCGGCCAGGAAAAGATTAAAGAAATATTTGACCTTAATTACCATTTAAAGTATATCAACGACATTTTCGATCGTGTATTCGGTTCGTGAAATGCATTGATTTTCATTTCCGCATATTCCCTGTTATGGTACACCGCTTATCCTGTGTGGCCGTTCATTTTCCGGGTGAAGAGACAATGTCTTGGAGTTGCGAATTGCGTGTATTGAATTTAAATTAACAATTAATATGATAAATCAACTGGAGGTTCAATCGTGGTGAATATGGCTTATGCAATGGGTCAGTTAGGGGCAGGCGGTTCAGGGTCAGCCGGAGGATTGGCATCATTTATTCCGCTGGTCCTGATGTTTGTCATTTTTTATTTTCTGCTCATTCGCCCTCAGCAGAAAAAGACCAAGGAACATCGGGACATGGTTGCCGGCGTCAAGAAGGGCGACCGGATTATCACCAGCGGCGGCATTTACGGCCAGGTTACGGCAGTGGAAGATACCACCCTTACCGTTGAAATATCGGACAAGGTTCGGGTCAAGCTGAACCGGGCCAATATTGCCGGACTGGTTCAGGCACAGACGCAACCTGCCAAAAAAGCAGTCGAGCCCGAAAAATCCAAATAACCCTTCGACAAGGATTCGATCATTGAAGAATATTTCATGGAAACTGGTAGCCAGTGTACTGGTCGTTCTGGCTGCTGTTGTTTACACCATACCCACATTCAAGTCCGAGATCTGGCCTTATAAGAAAATCAACCTGGGCCTGGATCTTCAGGGCGGCATGCACCTTGTCCTGGAAGTTCAGACCGAAAAAGCCGTGGAAAGCACCATCGAGCGGCTGGCCCAGGACATGCGCATTGCCTTAAAAAAGGAACAGATCCGAGCAACGGGCCTGGACCAGATTCAGGGCTCTAAAATTTCCGTCCGGATCGAGGGAAAAGATCAAATCGATAAATTTGATAAACTCCTCAATGATTCTTTTAAAGATCTCAGAATCCAATCCCGCAATATCGATGGCGAAACCTTATCCATATCGCTGGATCTGCCGGATAAGGAATCCAGCCGGATCAAGAAAATGGCGGTTGAACAGGCTCTTGAGACCATTCGAAACCGAATTGATCAATTCGGGGTCAGCGAGCCCGACATTCGTCTTGAGGGAGAAAAGCGGCTGCTCATTCAGCTCCCCGGGGTAAAAGACACGCAGCGCGCCAAAGACCTCATCGGCAAAACCGCGCTGCTGGAGTTCAAGCTCCTGGATGAAACCCACGATGTGGATGCCGCGGTCAAGGGCACGGTGCCGCCGGGAACGGAAGTTCTCTATGAAGTCCGGGAAGATCCTCAGACCCGAAGGGCCATCAAGACGCCTTATCTGTTGATGAAGCGCGCGATATTGACCGGCTCCTACCTGACCGACGCCAAGGTTCAGATCGATTCCCAGTACAATGAACCCTATGTATCGATCAAATTCGATAAAAAAGGCGCCCAGCTCTTTGAAAAAATAACCGAAGAAAACGTCAAAAAACGCCTGGCCATTGTTCTGGATCAAAAAGTGTATTCCGCGCCCGTGATTCAGGAAAAAATTGGCGGCGGCGAAGCCCGGATTACCGGCCGTTTTTCTCCTGAAGAAGCCCGCGATCTGGCCATTGTCCTGCGTGCCGGGGCCTTGCCCGCGCCCGTGAAAATCCTTGAAGAACGCACGGTCGGACCTTCCCTGGGGACGGACTCCATCAATAAAGGCATATTGGCCGGGCTGGTTGGCGCGATTCTGGTTATTTTGTTCATGGCTTTTTATTATAAGGGCTCGGGTTTAATTGCCGATATTGCCCTGCTGTTTAATATTATCATGATTGCCGGCGGTCTTGCAGCGTTTCAGGCAACGCTGACAATGCCGGGTATTGCCGGCATTGTCCTGACCATCGGGATGGCTGTCGATGCCAATGTGCTGATATTTGAACGGATTCGCGAAGAGATCCGGCATGGGAAACCCTTGCGCGCCGCAGTTGACGCGGGCTTTCACATGGCTTCCTGGACCATTCTGGATGCCAATATGACCACGCTGATTGCCGCTCTGGTGCTTTTCCAGTTTGGCACGGGACCGGTCAAGGGGTTTGCCGTGACGCTCAGTCTGGGGGTTATTTCCAGTGTGTTTACAGCGCTGGTATTAACCCGCGTCATCTTCGATTTTTTAATTGTCCAGCGAAAAATTAAACGCTTGAGTATCTAAAAGGACGTTTTCATGGAGTTTATCAAACCCAATATTAACGTTGATTTTGTCGGTAAACGAAAAATTGCCTACAGTGTTTCCCTTGCGCTGATCCTGGTCAGCCTCATCAGCCTCATTTATCATGGTGGTCCCAAATATGGCATTGATTTCGCGGGCGGCACAGTCATTCAAATCAAATTTCCCGCTTCGGTTGAGATCGGCGATATTAAATCCGGACTGACCGGCGTTGGACTGGAAAATACAACCATTCAGACCTTTGGGGATCCAAAAGATTATGAATACCTGATCCGTACGGAAATCCCGCTTAAAACAGATGATAATTTTTCCCAGCAGATCAAAGATGCCGTACAAAAAACAACCGGCAGCGAGCCTGACATTCGCCGAATCGAAATGGTGGGGCCTCAGGTGGGAAAAGATCTTCAGGAAAAGGCATTGTTCGCCATTTATTATTCAATGCTGTTTATTGCCGTATATATCTCCGGACGGTTTGAGTTCAAATGGCTGGCCTGTGCGACCATTGCCGCAGTGCTCATGGGGGGGATATATTTACTGAGCAAATTAAGCATCAGTATGGCCATTTTAACCGTGCTGGCGCTGATCATTACGTTGGTGCTGTTCTGGATTCTGAATCTGAAATACGCTATGGGTGCAATTGTTGCGCTGATCCATGATGTCGTCATTACCGTGGGCTGTTTTTCGCTTTTGGGAAAAGAATTTTCCCTTCCCATCATTGCCGCGGTTCTTTCAATTATGGGCTATTCTCTAAATGATACGATCATTGTTTATGATCGTATTCGGGAAAATTTGCGTAAACATCCCAAAAAACCGCTGGGTGAGAACATTAACCGTAGTGTGAATGAAACCCTCAGTCGAACGATATTGACATCCGGAATCACGCTGGTGGCCGTATTGTCCTTGTTTATTTTAGGCGGCGGGATTATCCACGATTTTGCCCTTGCCATGCTGGTGGGTATTGTTGTGGGAACCTATTCCTCTATTTATGTGGCCAGCCCCATCCTTCT
>CAIVVZ010000535.1 GCA_903909505.1 uncultured Desulfobacteraceae bacterium | reverse complement strand
CTATATCACCTGAATCCGTGGCATACTTTATGAAAAATCACAGGTTGCAGGAAGCTAACTCAAAAACGGTCTTCACCCATCAAAGTTTGAAATTGCTGAAGTTATTTTTTTCAATAAAACCTATGGCATAAATTCTGGGAACAAATAACCCATTATATTAAATACCGCTATAACATAGTTATGATATAGCCACGTCATAACTACGTGTCAAGAAAAATGCGCATGTTACCCCAAAATTTTAAAAGTTACATTATAATTACATTTTAGCTATATTATAACTATAAGGACAAACTTTAATACCGTCAAGAAAAAATCGGGAACAGGGGGATCTGAATCAGGCGAGGTTCAGAGGGATGTCAACTCTGTCTGTCATCCGGAGCATTTGGGTAATACAGATGTTAAATCACATAATGATGAACGTTCTCCATATCCCTATTTTTTCGTGCGTGATGCCCGTAGCAGACCTATGCTTTCTCAGTCCGGTTTCTTCCATTGTCTTTTGCTCGGTAGAGCGCCGCATCCGCTGCCTGGATAACCATCTCGCCGGTTTCTCCGTAATCGGGAAATGCCGCTACACCCAAGGACAGGGTGATGGGCTCCAACGGCTTTCCGGCATGGGACATCTGAAGGGATTGAATCCCTTTTCGCAATTCCTCGGCCCGTGCAAAGGCCGACTCAAGCGATGCCCCAGGCATGATCAGGGTGAATTCCTCACCGCCATACCGGCAGGCGATATCACCTTCCCGTACGCAAAGGCTGACAAATTTGCCAACAGACTGAAGCACGGCATCGCCGGCATCATGTCCATATGTATCATTAAACCGTTTGAAATAATCAATATCGATCATGATGATTCCGACCGGTGCTCCGAACCTTCTGGCCCGGGCAATTTCCTTTCCCAGTGATTTATATGAAAATGGATAATTTATTATTTAATTCAATCGGTTGTGTTTAGCCCATTTTCATTGTTCGTTGTGCCCTTGCCGGGCATGGGGGTTAGTAATTATGGACATATTTTTAGGTCAATTGGAATACACTGCCTTTGAATCCAGGCCGTATTTCTGCATTTTTTTATAGAGCAGCGTGCGGTGGATGCCCAGAAGCCTGGCGGCCTGGGCCTTGTTTCCCAGCGCCTGTTTCAGGGCAAAACAAATCGCATCGATTTCGGCTTTGGTCTGGACCTGCTTGATGGGTGAAGAGGGGCTATCCGAAAGCGCATCGATCTGTTTCTGCAGGAAAAAAGGCAGATGATGCGGGAAGATGACGGGACCTTCCAGGGAGGCCACGGTTCTTTCCAGGACATTGGAGAGTTCGCGGACATTTCCCGGCCAGTCATACTGCCGAAGAATCCGACCGGCCTGCGGGTCCATGGCGATTTCTGGCAAGGTGGCATCCAGGGCCAATTGCCTCAGAATGCTTTCGGCAATCGGGAGGATGTCCTCTCGGCGCTCGCGAAGCGGCGGAATATGCAGCGGAATCACGCTGAGGCGATAAAAGAGGTCTTTGCGGAACCGGCCTTCCCCGATCATGGCGCCCAGATCCTGGTTGGTGGCGGCGATCAACCGAAAATCGCTTTTGATGGAAAGGGTTCCGCCGATGCGTTCAAATTCTTTTTCTTCAAGCACCCTTAAGAGTTTGGGCTGCATCTCCAGCGGCAGGTCGCCGATCTCATCCAATAAAATCGTTCCCTGATGCGCCAGCTCGAATTTTCCGAGCTTTCCCGTTAAAGATGCCCCGGTAAAGGCGCCTTTTTCATATCCGAACAACTCCGACTCGAGCAGATCCTTGGGAATGGTCGCGCAATTGATCCGGACAAACGGCTTTAAGCGCCGGCTGCCGGCATTATGGATGGCTTGTGCAAAAAGTTCCTTGCCCGTACCCGACTCGCCGGTAATCAATACCGGCAAATGGGTGACCGCGGCATGGCGCGCTTCTTCCTTTAACGAATGGATTTGGTTGGTTTCGCCGACGATACTATCAAATGTGTATCGGGATGCGCGCATCTTGGCCAGTTCCTGTTCGTAGAGCGCCACCTGGGATTCCAGCACGGACAGGCGCTTTGCCAGCTTGCGGACATCGCGGACATGCTTGAACATCACCTGTCCAAAGACGGCGATGACCCGGCCACCTTTTTTGATGGGAATCCGCTGAACCACCATGTCCTGCCCCTGGATATGGTGTGCCTGATTGATTTCCGGGACGCCGGTTTTTGCCACGATGTGCATCCGCGTATTTTCCACCACTTCCGTGCAATGCCTGCCGATCTGCGCCTCGGGATCCACATCCAGAAATCCTCCGTAGGGTTTATTGAAATGCGTGATGATCCCGTCCGGATCGGTGACAATCACCCCGTTATGGATGCTGTCCAGGATGAGTTCGAACATCTCCAGCTTCTGCTTCAGGATATCCACCTCATTTGCCGCCGCATCCGCGTCAGCAGCCGAACCGCTGATATCCAGACCACCCGATGGATTCATACGCCCCCTGATATGTAGACATATTGATACATGTTATTTGATGGATACGTATCCATTTCGATACACAATTTGAATTATCCTTGCAAAACGGCTGTGCGTTCAGGATTTAATCGGCCATATCGCCGTTGACCGGATACAGCATCCAGAAGATTCCCCGATTTTACCATGAGCTCATTACATTCATTATTACAGACGGTTGCCATCAATCCACGACAAATCTTCTTCAAATAGATAAAACGATCGCCTTCAATCGATGACAACATATCAATTGTGGCACAAACATTGCTGTTTATCAAATTAAATGAATATCAACCATCAACTGAAGGATATTGCGCCATGGCCACTGACATTTCGGAACCCATCATTTCACGGGAACAGATTCTGATTCTTTCGGACCCCAATTTCAATTGCGGCAATGTCTGCATCGTCACCGGCGTTGCCAGTGGAATTGGTCGCGCCACGGCCATTGCAGCCGCTGCCAACCAGTTGTTTACCATCGGACTGGATGTGGATGAAAAAGGCGGGCATGAAACCGAAACGCTTGCCCGAAGCATGGGCGGCCAGATGGTCTTTATCCGGACCGATCTCACCCGGGATGAAGACGTCCTCCGGGCCGTGGGCGAGGCAACCAAACTGGGCCAGATCAAATATGTGGCCAACATCGCCGGCGTTCAGCATATCGACCCCATTGAAAATTTTCCCATGGATCGTTATGATTTCATGCACCGCCTCATGCTGAGAGCCCCGCTTTTCCTGTCGAAACTGACCATCCCTCATATGAAGACAAGCAAGGATGGCTGCGGCGTCATCGCCAATATGGCATCGGTCCATGCTCATATCTGCACCCTGAACAAACCCGCCTACAACATCGTTAAATTCGGGCTTCGGGGGCTGACCCAGTCCATCGCCGCGGAGGGCAAGGGAAAGATTCGCGCCTTTACCGTCAGTACGGGTTTTGTCAAAACCGCCCTGGCGCTCAAACAGATACCCGCCCAGGCCCAGCAGCGCGGCATCAGCCAGGAGGCGGTCGTCCGGGATGTGATGATGGGATTTTCACGGGTGAAAGAAATGATGGCGCCGATTGAGGTGGCCAATCTCTTTATGTTCGGCTTTTCTTCTTACGGGAAATACCTGGTGGGCGGAGACATGCTTTTTGACGGCGGAATGGTTCTGACGTATGGCGAAGACAAGAAAGAAGATTAATCAACACGAACTGCAACTGGATCGCAAGGAGGAAATCGATGAAAAAAATGGGTATACGTTTGTTCGGGATTGCTGCCGTGATCATTGCTTTTATGGGAATCGTGCCGGCACAGCAGGTTCTGGCGGATGAAGTGATTAAAATCGGATGGATTGCGGACATGGGCGGCATCGGCGCCAGTTTCTACAAATCCCAGAAAGACGGCATTGAAATGTTCATCGAGGAAACCAACGCCGCGGGCGGTTTTATGGGAAAGAAACTGGAGCTCGTCATTCGCGATGCGGATCTCAAGGCCGATGTGGGCGCCAACCTTGCCCGCGAGCTGATCCTCAATGAAAAATGCGAATATCTGATCGGCCCCACGTCCAGCGCCGTGGCGCTGGCAGCCACCAAAGTGGCCAAGGAATTCAAAAAGATCATTTTTTTCCATACGTCCAATACCGAGAAGCTGACCACCACGGATTTTCATCCCTATATGTTCCAGGTGGTGCCCAATACGGGTATCGAGGGCCGGGGAATCGCTTATTTTCTGGCCCAGAAACCCTATAAAAACTATGGCTATATCGGCCTGGATTATGCTTATGGCCATGATCAGCACGACGCCTTCAAGGAATCGCTGCTGAAGTCCAATCCAAACGCCAAAATCACAGTCGAGGTATGGCCCAAAACCGGGGAAAGCAATTACGGGTCTTATATCCCCACTCTCATGGCCCAGAACCCGGAGGTCATTTATTCCAGTCTCTGGGGAGGCGCCCTGAGCACGTTCATCAAGCAGGCCGCACCCTATGGCCTGTTCAAAAAGACAACGCTCAGCTCGCTGTACGATCTGGACATGCTCAGATCCATGGGACAGGAAATGCCGGAAAACCTCTTGGGCTATACGCGCTGTCCGTTCTATGCCGTGGACACGCCCCAAATGAAGGTCTTTGTGGACAAATTCAGCAAAAAATTCAATGACTGGCCGGCCGACTGGGCCATCATGGCTTATGACGGGCTTCTCGCGCTCAAAAAAGCGGTAGAGACCGCCGGCAGCACCGATAGCGAGAAAGTATCCAAGGCCCTTGACGGACTTAAATGGACATCGCTTCGCGGCGAACGCTTCATTCGTGCGGAAGACCACATGGCCAATATGGGCATTTACGTGGGTGTGACCGCAAAAGATCCAAAATTCAAGGATTTTCTGGTTTTGAAGGACGTCGTTGAAGTTCCGGCTGAAAAAGTCTGGATGTCGGTCGATGAGATCAAGGCGCTGAGGGCGAAGAATCCACAATAACTCATAACTCCCCCGGTTTTCCGTATATCGAAAACGGGGGAGTTTCAGGCGGCGATATCCATGAATCTGCAATTTATGTTGTTTATCCTGATCAACGGCCTCAGTCAGGGCATGGTGCTGTTTATTATCGCATCCGGACTTTCACTGGTATTCGGCGTGCTGCGGGTCATCAATTTTGCGCACGGCTCGCTGTACATGATCGGAGCCTTTATGGCGTTTTCGCTGAGCAGCCTCTTTGCGGGGAAAACGCTGTTTGCCTTTTTGATGCTGATGCTGCTGGTCCCACCGGGCGTCGCCATCCTCGGGTTGGGGCTGGAAGTCAGCCTTTTCAGGCGCATTTACCGCAAGGAACACCTGCTGCAGCTTCTTCTGACCTATTCCCTGGTGCTGATTCTGGATGGATTGACGCGGCTCATCTGGGGCGGGCAGATCCGAAACGTTCCCCGCCCCGAAGTCCTGGCCGGCTCCCTGGATTTATTCGGCCTGTATTTCCCGTCCTATAACCTGTTCCTGCTGATCGTGGGGCCGCTGCTTGCCGCGGGGCTCTGGGTTCTGCTGTACCGCAGCCGGGCCGGCAACTATATCCGGGCCGCGGTCACCTATCCGGAAATGCTGGGCGCCCTGGGGGTCAATGTTCCCAGGGTCATGACCTGGACGTTCATGCTGGGGTGTTTTCTGGCAGGGCTCGGGGGCGTGTTCATGTCGGCCCTGGCCAATATCGACCTCAGCATCGGCATGGAGCGGATCATTGAATGCTTTGCCGTGGTGGTGATCGGCGGACTCGGCAGCGTGGGCGGCGCGATGCTGGGGTCCCTTATCATCGGAGTTGGCGTTGCTTTCATTCAAATTTATTTCAGCCGGATGGCCCTGGTATTCCCCTATGTCATCATGGCGCTTGTTCTGATCATCCGGCCCTGGGGACTGTTCGGCAAGCCCGAACGATGAGAGGTAAAATGCCTTCCGCCTTACAATCTTACGAGTCCACGCGCAAATCCTGGTTGATCGCCGGTACGGTAATGGCCGTTCTGACGCTCTTGCCCTTTGTTCTCAATCAGTTGGGACGAACCGGCGAGTATTGGCTCTGGGTGGCCACGGAAATGGTCATCATGTCGCTTTTTTCCCTGAGCCTGAATCTCATCCTGGGATTTGGCGGCATGGTCAGTTTCGGCCATGCCGCGTTTTTCGGCGTCGGCGCCTATACCGTCGCCCTGCTGATGAAAAAGGCGGGCGTGGGGTTTTTGCCGGCCATGGTGGCCGCTCCCCTGGCATCCGCCCTGGTTGCCGGGATCATCGGCTGGTTCTGCGTGCGCCGGGTGGGACTCTATTTTTCCATACTCACGCTTGCTTTCGGCCAGCTTCTTTTCATGATTACGCTTCAGCTTTACGCCGTTACCGGCGGCGATGACGGCATTCACGGCATTCCCCGGCCGGAGATGCTGACGCCGCTTTCCTACTACCTGGTTTGTCTGGCCCTTGTTGCGTGCAGCTTCTGGCTGATGCGGCTTCTGACCAAATCGCCTTTCGGGCTGACCATCCGCATGACCCGCGAAAACCCAGAGCGGGCCAAATTCCTGGGGATCAACGTCAAACGCTATCAGCTCATCAATTTTATCATCGCCGGCGGTTTCGCGGGTCTGGCGGGGGGACTCTTTACCGAACTGAACCGCTTTGCTCAAACCGAGTTTCTCCACTGGAGCAAATCCGCCGAGCCCATCTTCGCCAGCCTGGTCGGCGGGATGTATTCCTTGATCGGACCGGCGATCGGCTCCACGGTTTTGATTTTTCTGAAAATCATCATTCAGCAGATTCACCAGGGCCTGGTGGAAATCTGGGCCATCATCCTCGGGGTGATTCTGTTGGGGATGGTGCTGTTTGCGCCGGAAGGCATCGTCGGGGTATACGAGAAAATCCGCGCTCAGAGGAGGCCGCCACAGTGAACCGGAACATCCTGGATGTCGACAATCTTCACAAAAGCTTTGGCCGCAGCGCGATTTTAAATGGCGTTACCTTCAGTATTCCGGAAGGCGAGATTTCTTCCATCATCGGCCCGAACGGCGCGGGAAAGACCACCCTGTTTAATGTCATTACCGGTCTGTATGCCCCCAACAAGGGGAGCATTTCTTTCAATGGCCGGAATATCGTCGGCCTTCAGCCCTATCAGATCGTCCCTTTGGGGATTGCCAAGGCCTTCCAGATCACCAGCATTTTCCCGCGCCTGACCGTATGGGAAAACATCCTGGCCGCGGTCATCACGCATCGCAAAAAAAACCTGGATTTTATGACCCCCCTGTCCAAACTGGCGCCGATTAACGAACGGGCACAGGAGCTTCTGGACAGCGTGGGGCTTTCGGATTACGCCCAATACCAGAGCGGCACCCTGGCCCATGGCAACCAGAAACGGCTCGACATCGCCCTTTCCCTGGCGCTTTCGCCAAAGCTTTTGCTTCTGGATGAACCCACCGCCGGGATGAGCCCCGAGGAACGGCGGGACACCGTAATCCTGATCAAAAACCTGTGGGAACGCCTGAATATCACGATGCTGTTCATCGAGCATGACATGGACATCGTCTTTGGCATTTCCCAGAAGGTCCGGGTGCTGTGCTACGGCGTTCTGATTGCGGAGGGCACGCCGGATGAAATATCACGCAACCCGAAAGTCATCGAAGTATATCTTGGGGAAGGCGATTAAACATGCTGCTTGAGGTCGAAAAAATAAACACGTATTACGGATTGAGCCATATTCTGTTTGATGTTTCCCTGAACATCGACAAGGGAGAAGTGGTGGTGCTTCTCGGAAGAAACGGCGCGGGAAAAACCACGACCCTTTTAAGCATCATGGGGCTGAACGCGCCCAAGACCGGCGCGATCCGATACCAGGACAGCGAGATTGCCGGGCTTGCCCCTTATAAAATCGCCCGAATGGGGATCGGGTTTGTTCCCGAAGACCGGCTCATATTTCCCGACCTCACGGTCTATGCCAATCTGGATGTCGGCCGAAAAAGCCTGGGTGGCCGGAAGTCAAAATGGACGTTCGACCGGATATACAAACTCTTTCCGGTTCTGAAGGATTTCAAAGACAAGCCGGGCGGAGATCTGTCCGGCGGACAGCGCCAGATGCTGACCATTGCCCGCACCTTGATGGGAGACCCCGATCTGCTGCTCCTGGATGAACCGACCGAAGGCTTGGCCCCCCTTATCGTCAAGATGCTTGCGGATTTTATTGAAACGATCAAACAGGAAGGCATGACGGTCCTTCTCTGTGAGCAAAATCTGAAATTTGCCCTGAAACATGCCGACCGCGCCTATATCGTGGACAACGGCATCATCAAATACCAGGGAACCATTGCCGAACTGAACCTGAACACCGAGATCAAGAAGAAATATCTGGCGGTTTGATTTTCAGCAATGGTTTCGTCTTCCATTTTCCGCCTGTATAAAAGACTTAGACAGACCCCCTTTTTCCCCCCATCAGGGACAGGATTCGGCCATCTCCTGTCCGGCGAGCTACACCTGACCATCAATTTCAACGGGCTTCACCCTCAACCCCGGAAAACTGATCTACCTGACCACTGAAACACCCAGATAGTGGGTCAATTCCGGCGCTGAGACAGCCCGACTGATGACGGTCAATATCAAATTATTTGTAAAAAGTTGACCATTCAACCACTATCGTATAGATTGTACTTCAATGGGTGGCAAATGGGAAACGGCCGTTTTTGATATGAAAGGGTCTCGCATGGCACGGATTTTAGTCGTCGATGATGATCAAATCTTTTATTCCCCTTTTGTTTCGTATTTAGCGGACCAAGGACATGAAATTCATATCGCAGAAAAATTATCCACCGGCTTTACAATGGCCCATGAAAACGATTATGACATCATTTTCTTGGATGTGGTCCTACCGGATGCCAATGGTCTGCAAAGCATAAGCGACTTCAAAAAATGCAAATCCTCACCAGAAATTATCGTAGTTACGGGAAAGGGAGAGAGTTCGGGCGCAGAAGTAGCATTGAAAAGCGGGGCCTGGGATTATCTGGAAAAACCGCCCGCCTATAGCGATATCAAGTTGATCGTCAATAGGGTTGTTCAATACCGAGAAAATAAACTTCAAATTAAAGCCCATGAACTATTATGCCGGGATTCCATTGTCGGAAAAAATGAAACCCTTCGGGGTTGCCTTGAACTCATTGCAATGGCCGCAAAAAGCGATGAGGGAGTACTTATTACTGGTGAAACTGGAACCGGAAAGGAACTCGTTGCAAAAGCGATTCACATCAACAGCAAAAGAGCGAAACGAGATTTTATTACGGTAGACTGCACGAATATCCCAGTCAATCTGGTCGAAAACCTGCTTTTCGGCCATGTCAAGGGGGTTTTTACCGGCGCGGATAAAGACGCGGAAGGGTTAATCAAACAAGCCGATGGGGGCACCCTTTTTTTGGATGAAATTGCCGATCTGCCGATTTCAGCCCAAAAGTCGTTGTTAGGTACCCTGCAGAGCAAAAAGTTTCGCGCATTGGGAGCAAAGGAAGAAACGCATTGCGACTTCAGGGTGATCTCTGCAACGAACTCAGACCTAAACAAAATGCAGGCCGAGGGCTTATTTCGAAGGGATCTGTATTATCGGCTGGTTACCTACCATATCCATCTACCGCCATTGAGAGATCGGCTCGATGATATAAAATTACTGACAAGCCATTATGTGTCCAAAATCTGCGAAGAAATTGGTATCAATATTAGGGGCATATCCAATGATTTTTTCAACTCTTTAACTCAGTATGAATGGCCTGGAAATATTCGAGAGCTGATAAACGTTCTTCATACCACGATTACTAATGCGACAAATGAACCCATGCTTTATCCACATCACCTGCCGCTGGACATCAGAATTCATCTGCGTAAAAAAAGCTTGAACAACCAACCCCTGCAAGGGAAAGTAATGGTATTGGCTAACGAGGAGATACAAACTGCCCACCTGGCGCCGTTGAAAGCCTTCAAGCATGCCACTGAGTCCAAATACCTTGATACATTGATTGAAATATCAGGGGGCGATGCGGACAAAATGTTCCGTATTGCCGATGTGTCGAGGTCCGGGTTATACAAATTACTCGAAAAACATGGCAAGCGTTTAAAGCGATAACTTCACGCTTTTGGGGAAAAACCTTTCGTTTTGAAGCGTTTCACGTTTCAGTGTGACCTTCCTCTTTTTCATTCGCTTCAACATAAGCTTTTATATCTTCAAGAACGACACTGATGTTCTTCTCCAATGCGGGAATGAGCGACATCGATTTTTCCACATCTTTTTGGTTCCCGCTTTGCTCCAATTGAAAGGCAATTTCTGATAAATCCCCGGCACCAATGCTGTTAGCGGCGCTTTTAATGGAATGGGCCACCCTTTCAATAGTTCCGTGGTCCATTCTATCGAGGGCAGTGCGCAGTTCTTTCATTTTTTGCGGTACAATAGTAGTCATGGAATTGCAAGCGATGAGAAGTATTTTTTTCTCACCATCCATCAATGTCAGGGCATAATCAAAGTCCGCACGCCCTTCCGTCATGATTTTATTTCTTTTTAACGGGATATGTTTTTCCCTGCTGAGCCTCTCCACCATGTCAACCAACGTGCTTGGACGAATCGGTTTGATCAAACACTCATCCATGCCGGCCTGGATATACTTTTGACGATCCCCCTTTAATGCATGGGCGGTTAAAGCGATAATCGGCACACTATCCGCATTTATAGTTCCCAACGCCCTGATTCGCCGCGTTGCTTCAAGCCCATCCATGACTGGCATTTGTATGTCCATTAAAATCAAATCATAGCAGTTGTTCTCTGCCGCTCTGATGGCTTCTTCCCCGTTTTCCACGAGTTTCACTGCGTGACCCCGATCTTTCAATATGGGAATAAGGACTTCCTGATTCATCAGGAAATCTTCGGCAAGAAGAATATTCAGATGATTTGAAAGTTTATCATGAAGTCCGCCAACAACCGTTTTCGAAGACATTCTCTCGGAGAGATGCTCGATTTCATTTTTGCTGGCCGTCTTCAGCCGGATGGTAAAAAAGAAGGTGCTGCCCTTCTCCGGATCGCTTTCTGCCCATATTTCGCCCTCCATCAAGCTTACCAGCTTCTTACAGATGGAAAGACCGAGGCCCGTTCCGCCAAATTGTCGCGTGGATGAAGCATCTAATTGGGCAAATGTTTCAAAGATGGCTTGCAGCTTTTCCCTGGGGATTCCGATTCCGGTATCCCTGAGGGAAAACAGTAGGGCAACCTTTTTGTCCGCAGACGCATTCAAATCGATATTTCCGGATACCACATCGGAAACCCGAAGGGCGATTTCCCCTTTTTGGGTAAACTTGATTGCATTTCCGATCAAATTGAGCAATATCTGGCGTAGTCTGTGAAAATCCCCTTTAAAATATATGTTATCACAGGCCAGGTGATAAGAAAGTTTTAACTTTTTCTGTTCGACCTGGTAGGAAAGCATATTCACGGTATCACTGCACAATTTATCAATGTTGAACGGCACCTCTTCGAGCTCAAGCTTTCCTGCTTCAATTTTTGAAAAATCCAGAATATCGTTGATGATGACCATGAGATGATCGGACGATTTGGAAACCCCTTTGAGGTATTTTTCCTGCTTCTCAGTCAACTCCGTTCCCATGGCAAGTTCCGTCATGCCGATAATTGCATTCATGGGGGTGCGTATTTCATGACTCATGGTCGCTAAAAAATCGCTTTTCGCCCGGTTTGCATTTTCGGCTATTTCTTTTGCCTGTTTCAGAATATCTTCTGTTCGTTTCCGCTCGGTAATATCCTCGATAGAGCCCTGTATGTGCATCAAATTCCCTATGGAATCTTTCACGGCACGGCTGCTGATGGAGACCCAGATAACGGCGCCATCCCATCTTTTGAACTTTGCTTCAAATCCGGCCACCGATCCATTTTTTTCTAATAATTCTAATAAATGTTCCCTTTCCATGCGGTCAACATATACCTGTGTGGACAAATCGTTTATATGAAACATCGTTTCTTCGGGTGACGAATAGCCCAGTATCCGGGCGAATGCCGGGTTAACACTTATCAGACAACCTTTCGGATTGGTCTTGAATATGCCTTCAACGGAATTTTCAAACATGTCCCGATAGTTTTCTTCAGAATCGCGCAACCTGTTTTCAATACTGGTCCGTTCCGCAATTTCCTGTTCAAGGAGAGTCAACGTTCTTTCCTTATCCTTACTCCTTTTCTCTATTTCCTGTGTCCTTTCAATCACCTCTTGCTCAAGCGTTATCGTATAATTCTTTTCTGTTAAAGCGGACTGGTGCAGTTTTTGAACCATCTGGTTGAACGTCTCGGCAAGCAGGCCGATTTCATCATTTCGTCTGAAACTGGTTTGGACCGTCAAATCCCCCTCTTTGACCCTTAACGCTGCGTGCGTCAGAGTTTTAAGTGGAAATATATATCGCCGACTTAAGAATGTTATGATCAGAAAAAAAGAAACGATCAAAAAGGCAATCGTTATAAGAGTAAACCTATGTGTCACCACGCCAACCAGCGCCACGAGCGCCTGACGGGTATCCTGAACCGAAGAAAGGATCGAAACTTCGTTGATGACATTGCACACATACCACCGGGTGGATGGCATGGACTGACTGTAGATTAAAAACGGAATCTCATTCAGCACAATCCTGTTGATGAAACCATCTTTGTGGGTGATCGCGTTTTCGAGCAGCTTTATTTCATCAAAACTGGAGTCGGCCAAATGGTAATCCAGCATCTGCCCGGGGAGTAGCGATTGTTCATCTCTTTTTTCCAAACCGAACAATCCAAGAAAATGTTCTGGAAAAACGACAATCCCTCCCTCACAATCCACAATAAATGAAAAGATACTGTCGTTTTCGTTTTTTTCTCCCACCGATCGATCAAGCTGAAGAATTTCCCTGATGATCTTGTCCAATGTCACATCGACTCCTGCAACACCAATGAATTTCCCGTTATGGCTGAATATCGGGGTTGTAGCCGTCGTCATCAGTCCTTGTCCGGCTTCATCCTGGTAGACTTTGGTCCATTCGGTGGATCTATCGGGATTGTTCTCCGGCTTTGCCGACTGATACCAGATAGCCTGTCGAATGTCCCCTTCGGATACCGGTTTTAATCTTTCTATAAAATGCACATTGGGATAATAGCGCAATAACGCTGACTCGGTGACGATGAATGACGCCACGGATTCGGGGTTCTTCTCTTTGACTTTTTTTAGGATGGGATCGATATTGGAAAACAGATATAACTCATTTTCGATCTCCTGTGAAATAAATGGACATCCCCAATATGCTACCGCAATATCTTCACCTGCGCTATTGGCAAATATTCCGTTTACAGGGTTAAATGTCAATTGGTTGCTGCTGATTGCGGTATCTTTATGAAAGTTATTTATATTATTATAGAGTACCGAAACTTGCTCGGCGAGTATAGTTGAGGAAAGGGCAATTCTCTGAAAGATATTTTCATATTTCATTGCTTTTTCGTAGGTAAACTTGGATAGAAACAGATCCGTTTTGGCCTTCAGGTTTTGTTCGTTGATGGTGGCCGAATACTCTCCAAATTCGGCCACCATATTCGTAACCAGGTAAATCAGCGAGGTCATCGATAATACAATAACCAGAAGGATAAGAATATAAATCTGAACTCCGATTTTTGATTGTATCCAGTTAAACATTCGAGTCCCCGTCTGCGCGGCAATATTTCTCATATTGGCTTATCTCTATGTTTCATGGCAAGTTGAAACATTGCATGCCCCGTCAAAAGGTGGCGTCAAAGTGTATTCAACGACTTTCATAATGGTGAATGCTTCTGCGTTTCACCGAAAAAGGCGTCCGGCTGTAGGGAGGTACCAAGTATCCAGCATTTAGGAGGCTGGCAACACGATGAACGCCTGGCATCGCTACGTGGGCGGAAACGCCCGACGAGGAAAGTACTGTTCTCTCATGCAGAAACCCGTATTTAGGCAGGCCGTTATACCCAGTCCATCCGTACATACGGTAGCTCCTTTGGCTCCTTACCTCAACAGAAATCAGCATGATGGATTTGCTGGTACCTCGCCAGGCGGGTGTCATACATCATATCACAGGAGGAGCTAACCGACTACCGCATTTATCAAAAATTCAGGTTCATTCCTAAGTGGTCTACTCAAGTGCATACCCAGCAAACTATTTTACAGAGATAACCGGACAAGGCGCGTTCAGAATGATGTACTGCGCATTTGATCCGAATATCATCTTACCGACTTTGGAACGTCTCCTCACACCGATAAAAACCGCATCAATATTGTTATCTATAGCGAACTTTACGATATCCTCGCCAGGCCTAAATCCCCGGATCAGTATCTGTGTTTCGGTGGGGATACTTTCTTCTGCCAGAAATTGCCCTGCGTATGTAAGGTTTGCATTTGCCTTCTCAATCTCAAAGTCACGGGATATTATTTCTCCTTCCACTGAAGCGACTACCACGATGCCAGCATTAAATGTTTTGGCGTATGTACGTGAAATTGCAAGAGCAGCTTTGGCGGTGTTTGAACCGTCATATCCAATTAAAAACTTCATCGGAAACTCCTTTCAAATGTTTTTTGACTGACAATATATACTGAAAAACACTCTTGCCAAAAACGGTTTTGACTACAAGCCATCTCAAAATAATCTATGCAATATGATTGAACAGCCAAGTTGAACCAGTGAAAGAAAGTTCTCGACATGGTATTCGTTGCGTACAACCAATCGCCTGAAGTTTTGAAGCCAGGTAAACTATTCGTTCAACTTTCCATCTACGCCTGTACTGTCGAAGCTTTCGTTAACCATGCATCCGGATGGACCGAACAGCAGGCGGAAAAGCCCGAATCAAGCCCTCCCGCTTGCGCTGAATACGCTGTGGGTTACCAGTTGAACACCTGGTCCAGATCTTCGTCTTTAACCTGAAATACGACGTTGTGCGGCGCCAGGGATTCTTTCTTGAAATATTCCGGAAGCCGGTCGTCCTTGCTGGTAAATCCGGCTCTGGCGTTAAAATCCCTTTCGTTTGTCAAAATGGATTTCCCCAGAGCGACCACATCATCGCCGGTGAGGTTCTGGCCGGTAAAGGCACCGAGTATGTCCACCAGTGACTGAAACGTCTCCGGCTGATCCAGAATGGCAAAGGCGATAAACAGGCACATGCCGGTGGCATCGATGGCTGCGGTTGCTATTTGAAGGTTTCGGGACAGTTCAATCTGACCTTCGGGTTTCAAGGCATTGACATTTCCGCCGACGCCCAGAATATTTGCCGCTACCGCATACCCCGCGGTATGATCCGCTCCCATGGTGGTGGTCGCATAAGTCACGCCCATGCCCTGGACGGCTCGGGGGTCGTAGGCCGGCATGGACTGGTTTTTAACCACCGGCACCCTTTCGATGCCGAAAACTTTTCCGGTCAGTCCGGCGCCGTTTCCCAGAATGCGTCCCAGATGACTGCCCTTCCCCACTTCCTTGATCAGGTTGATGGCGGCTTCGGCATCTCCGAATTTTGCCACTCCCGCTTCCATGGCGACGCCAATCGCCGCCCCCATCTCGATGGTATCGATGCCGAAATCATCATCCAGGCGATCCATCATGGCAATGGCGTCGATGTTGTCGATACCGCAATTGCCGCCATGAGCCCAGACGGTTTCATATTCCGGCTGCTTGGTCAGATACTTCCCATCCTTATCCACAAAAATCCCGGAGCAGCGGATCACGCAGCCTTTATGGCAGCCGTGCGTGGCAATGCTGCCCCTGGCTTTTTCAAGTTCTGCCAGGGCTTCGCCGCTGATTTTGGAGGCGCCGGCAAATTGACCTTCCTTGAAATTATGCGTCGGATAGCCGCCGGCTTCATTGATCACGTTGGTGAGGACATTGGTGCCATAGGTGGGAAGACCTTCTCCGGTAACCGGATGCTTGCGCAGACCTTGAACGAATGACTTGTTGGCTTCCTTGAATTTTTCGGTATTTTTCGGGCTGCGCATGGGCATTTCCGAATCATCCAGAACAATGGCCTTGACCTGTTTGGAACCCATGACCGCGCCAACGCCGCCGCGTCCGGCATGACGGGTGGGCCGCTGTTCCATGTCCGTAATGGCTACCGTTGCCGAGGCCATTTTCATCTCTCCGGCGGGTCCGATGGAGATACAGGCCACCTTGTCTCCGTATTCGGCCTTGATTTTGTCCACCAGCGCATAATTGCCCAGCATTTTTAGGCTGTTATCGGCAGTGATCTTTACCCCGTCCTTGTTGATGAATACTTTGTACAGCATATCATCCTTGGGTTTTCCTTCCAGAATGATGGCCGCGTAACCGAGCCTTGCCAGGACCTGGGCTCCCTGTCCCCCGGAATTGGCCTCCTTGATTCCTCCGGTCAAAGGGCTTTTGCATCCGACAGAGAGTCGCCCGGACATGGCGGCTGCGGAACCGCTCAGCATTCCCGGCGCAATCACCAGCTTGTTGTCCTCGCCCAGGGGGTGACACAGGGGCGGCACTTCTTTGGCGATAACCGCGGATGTCATGGCGCGTCCGCCAAGACCGGCGTAGTCTCCCGCGGGCTCAATCCGGATTGCCGGGCCTTTTTCAGCGCCCATATTGATTCTGAGAATTTGATCCATAGATAATACTCCTTATGTGGGGTGTATGAATTCATCAACTTTAACCAAAAAGCTGCAATCGATTTTACAAATTATTATGGCACCAATATGTTATGTTTGATTGTTTATCATCAACATTTTAGGCCCGCTTGCTGTGTCTTCAGTATGTTAAAAATCGATTGCAGGTTTTAGGTATAATTTTATGCAACGATTATATGACGCTACCCATGTTTTCATCTCTCTTCATTTGTTCAGACGATATCTTTAGTCTTTAAATCCTTAAGGAGAAAGTACGACAAAGAAGGGATCAACACAAGCGCACCGATCATGTTCCAAATGAACATGAATGTGAGGAGGATGCCCATGTCGGCCTGAAATTTGATAGGTGAAAACGCCCAAGTCACTACGCCTGCGGCAAGCGTCATGCCGACCAGTCCCACCACTTTGCCTGTAAACTGGACGGCGCATTTATACGCCTCTTTCAGAGACAGGCCCGCCCGCTGCCAGGCAATCTGTACACTTAAGAGATACAGCGCATAGTCAACCCCGATTCCGACCCCCAAGGCGATAACCGGAAGGGTGGCAACCTTCACCCCGATGCCGAACATTACCATGAGGGCCTCGCAGAGGATCGAGGTGACGATGAGCGGTAGGACCGCCACCACAACCGCCCGCCAGGAGCGAAAAGTGATGAAGCAGAGCAGAATCACCGCACTATACACGTAGAGAAGCATGGTATGGTTTGCTTCCTTAACAACGATGTTGGTGGCAGCCTCGATCCCGGCGCTTCCTGCAGCAAGAAGAAACTGTCGATCCTTCTCGCTGAGCTGCTGCGCGGCCTTGTCCGCTGTCTTGACGACTCTTTCAAGCGTTTCGGACTTGTGATCGACGAGATAGGCAAGGACGGGCATGATGGTGCCATCATTATTGAACAAGTTCGGGTTATTCACGATCGACTGATGGGCGCCGTAGTTCACCACTTTCTGGTTTCTGGAAAGGGTGAACCATTTAGGATTCCCCTCATATGAGCCGGCAGTGATCTGTCGCACCGAGTCGACAAGGGAGGCGGTGCCCAGTACACCAGGAACCTGCTGCAGTTCCCAAGCCATGCGGTCGGCTTCGATGAGGCTTTCATACTGCTGGACCCCATCCGCCGGGGTCTTTAATATTACGGCAAACTGGTCGGTTGAGAGTGTATAGTTGGCAGTTATGTAGGCAGTGTCCCTGTTGTAACGCGAATCGATGCGCAGTTCGGGCGCGCCGGGGTCGAGGTCGCCAATCTTGAGATTCATGCTGATGATGTAGCCTACGGCGGCAAGCACGATGGTCGTTGCTATCGCCCCAATCGCCCAACGCCGTTCGGTAAAGCGGTTAAGTAAGCTCCAGACCGCCCCTGCCCCCTCGCCTTCGCGTTCCGCGGTCTCTTCCTTTAGGCTGCGTCCGGCTGCGATCAGGCTCACGCCGAAAAAAGAGAGCGATACCGGCAACAGGATAAGATTGGTGAAGATGAGAACCGCAACGCCGATGCTGGCGGTCAGCGCCAAGTCCTTAATGACCGGAATATCAATCAGCATCAGCACGGCAAAGGCGGTGGCATCCGCCAATAGCGCGGTCAGGCCTGCGAGGAAGAGTCGGCGGAAGGTGTATCGGGCCGCAACGAGCCTGTGGGTGCCGCGCCCCACGTCCTGCAAGATGCCGTTCATTTTCTGAGCGCCGTGGGAGACGCCTATGGCAAAAACAAGGAAAGGCACCAGGATAGAATAGGGGTCGAGTTCAAAGCCAAAGGTAGATATAAGGCCGAGCTGCCAAATCACCGCCACCAGCGAACATGTAACCAGAAGCACCGTGCTGCGTACGCACCTGGTATAAATGAAAATAAAGATTGCGGCGATCAGGGTCGCAAAGGCAAAATAGATCATTACCTGGTTCAACCCGTCAAGCAGATCACCGGCGAGTTTTGCAAAGCCGATGATGTGAATTTTGATCCCGCCGTCCTGCTCTGTTCCACCTGTCTGTTTAGGGTTTTTGATCGATCCGTACTTTGAGCGGATGTTTTCAAGCTGCCTGGAGAAACGACTGTAATCAAGTCGCATGCCCGTTTCAGGATCAATGTCCATGAGAGGACAGAATATTGCCGCTGACTTTAAATTGTCCGCCACGAGATCTCCGATGATTCCCGAACGGGCAATGTTCTGCCTGAGCAGGTTGATGCTTGTTTCCGAGCCATCGTAAGTATCCGGCATGACGGGGCCGCCCCTGAAGCCTTCTTCGGTAACTTCATCCCAGCGAACCGCCGACATCCAGATCGATTTGATCCAGGGGCGATCCACTCCGGGGGTAAGAAATATCTCTTCGTTAATCTGCTTCAACACTTCGAGATATTCCGGGTCGAAGATATCCCCCCGAGTGTTTTCCACCACTACCCGGATCGAGTTTCCGAGCCCGCCCAGCTCGCTCTTGTATTTGATGTAATTTTTGATATAGGATTGGTTGTGCGGGATCATCTTCTCGAAGCTGGCGTTGAATACAAGTTTTGTTGACTGGTATGCCAGTGCCAGGGTCACGATCACACAGCCGATAATTACCAGAATACGGTAATTAAAGATCATACGCTCCAGTAGGTTACCGGTTGTTTGATCAAAATACTTCAGTTCTTTTATGACGGGCATGTCATCGATTTTTTCCATTTTGACGCGCACTTTAGTTCTCCTACTGTAACTGTTTATTTAATAAACTCTAACTCCACACCGCCAAAGCCGACAAGCACAACTGCGTCCCTGTCAATAGCTGCAATCGCCGCTGCAAGGAAAGGCTTATCTACCTTTACCATGCTGAAGTTCAATCCCCCGTTTTTGCTCACAAGCACTTCTCCTGCCTGGCTCACGAGTATAATGCGTCCGTCATCGGCCACGGTCGCACCTGTCAGCCCTACCGTCACCTCGGTTTCCACCTTCTGCCAACTGGCCCCCCTGTCACTGCTGCAGTAGACATTGCCGCGCATCCCGAAGACAACCAGCATTCCGTCCCTGCCCGTAATACCAAAAAAGGTACCTTGATAAGGTGTTTTCATCCTACGGAACTTTTTTGCCTCCAGGTCAAGTTTCATCACCAGTCCCTGCTCGCCAGTGATGAAAATATCATTGTCAATACGTTTTATCGCGTACAGATGCAAAGAACCCTCATTCTCTGTACGGTCAAACCACGGCTCCCAGTTTTTTCCGCCGTCGGTGGTATGGAAGATCAGATTGAAGGCACCGACAATGAAACCATCCCTCTCATCCTCAAAACAGACATCGAGGAAAGACTTGTCGAGACCCTCCCGGATAAGACGATTGACATCTTCCATGACGGTTGCCCCAAGGGGATGCGCTGTGTAGTAGCCTTGCATTACCCGGGAGGCGTCGCGCCCATCGAACTGTTTCGTCCAGTTGACGCCCCCATCCTCGCTGAACAGGACCACGCCGTCATGACCGACCGCCCAGCCTTTCTTCGGGGATGGAAAGCTAACAGCGGTCAGATCCGAACTGACCGGTACGTTGGCCTGTGTCCAGCTTCTCCCCCCGTCATCCGAATAGAGGATATGGCCGCGTTGGCCGACGCTGACCAGCCGTTTCCCAGCGGCTGCTATCCCGTTGAGTAGAGATTTGATAGCCAGCGGACTTTTGAGCGCTGGTACATCCAGTATGTCTTTGAAGTCTGACGTGATTGCCATGGATGGCGTCAGGAAGACGATTGCAATCAGCGCAGTCACTATCATTCTGTAAATCATATTATCTCCTGTGGAGCAGGGCCTAGCCCCGGATAAGATTGTTTTTACTAATTACCTATAGGTAAACCCCCGGCTCTGCCGGGGGATATTAACCGATACAACCGGTATGATGCTCCACAGGAGGCACCGATTGATAAACGAAACATACTGAATCAGCGCACGCCTGCGCCTGCCAGCGCCTCAGGAGTCCATTCCTTTTCTGGGAGTCTCCCTATGTACTTGACGCCGCCGGTTTCAGCAGTATACACGTCCAATGTGTACATATTTGCGCTGAAATCATAGAAACCATGGAGATACGTATAAGGAGAAGGTGCATCATAGTGCTGAACCATGTATTGGAACCCGCTCCGGTAGAGTTGGCCTCGCGAGTCATACTCATCGGAGGCAAGTGCGGCCCAGGTGTCTTCATCCAGGTAAAACATGCGTTTACTGAATATGTGCCGCTTCCCCGGTATGAGGTCGGCTTCCACCACCCATACCCGGTGCAGTTCCCAGCGGACGAAGTTCGGATTGAGATGATTGGGAGTCAACACCTCGTCTGCCTTGGATTGATAAGCCAGTTTATAGTCGTTGTAAGGAATGTACATCTCCTTCTTGCCGATCAGCTTGAAATCAAAACGTTCCATTGACCCGAGAAAGATGTCCCATTCATCGTAAGTGGTCGCACCGTTTAATTGTGTGTTCGGTGTATCAAAGGCGATGTCAGGCGCCAATTTCGTCCGCCGCTGTCCGGGCAGGTACTGCCAGATGCGACGGCCCTCTTTATACATATCAACGGCATCTATTAACAGAAGCGATTCGCCGACATTACGAGGAGGCCCCGTACATATATCCCTCAGCCTTAAAAAAGCACCTCCTACTTGTGCTTCTGTGTACCAGTAGGGAAAGTCTAGTACTTCGTCCAACTGGTAGGTCATTGTGGCTCTCCCTGCGGAGTTGACCACCAAAGAGCGAGGATAATGATTTAACGTAGTGCCATTGTAGCGCAGCAAGTGGTTCCACATGGCCTCATAGCCAGTCTTCGGAATTGGAAAGGGGAAGGCCGCGTGGGAGCCGATCACCGACAAACCGTTGTTCTCCGTTTTTGTTGTTAGGGCCTGTTTGATCGTATTTTCCAGCACGTACTTGGGGAAAGCCGCCGTCCGGTGAGTCTTGTATGCATCCAAATGGTAGCTTGGATATTTTTTGAGAAGAGTCTTCTGCCCATCGGTGAGATTGTCTGAATACTTGTCCATATTTTGCTGATTGATCGTGAACAATGGTTTTTCGTCGACAAACGGATCGTCGCGAAGGCCGGAACCTTCCTTGAATGTAGAAGGAGCCGTAGTTAATCCACCGGTGTACTCGGGGATCGAACCGTCTTTGTTACCCGCTTTTTCGGCGCCAATGGCCGTTAGCGAAGTACCGAGTTTCTGGGCCTCTTCCGGGGTAATGGCAGCCATGGCCGTCCCCACGAATGATAGCAGCATGCCGACTGCAATGAAGATGTTCCGTAATCTCATGTCGTTGTTCCTCCTGGTAGTTAAAATGTGGCTTTGAGTGTGAGGGACAGTGTCCCGCGATCTTTGAGCAATGCATAATCGCCATTGTTAACAGCCACGGTCCCATACTGATCCGTTGAGTAGTTTCCAAAATAACCAGCATAGGCAAGATCGAGGCGATACCGCGACAGGATGTCGGCAGAGATGCCGGCGCTCCAGTACCCCGCGTCCTCGTTAATGCCGGCTATGGTGGCCGAGTTGCCTTTCAGCCCCCTACCATAGGTGAGCGGCATCAAGAGATCCACCCCCGGGAAAACTTGGAACCATGTTGGCGTGAAGGCGATGTCAACTCCGAAAGAGTCTTTGTCCACGCGGTCAATTGCTTTATAGCCGTCACGTCCCTTGAATAACGCTTCGTTCTGTGTCACTTTAATCCATCGTTGCCAATCAAACTCCACTGTCCACTGTGCCGTATCAAAGAGCGGCGTCTTATTGATTATGCCGAGGAAATTCAGCACCCCGTGAGAGGTGTCGCCCCTCGCCCCCACGGTCTCGCCGGAACCGGGAAGCGCTGTAATATAACTCCCGGGGGAAAGCCCCAAAGCAGCGGCATTTTCATCACTGGCGACAATGACCGTATCACTCTGCAGCGGCATATTCTGACGGTAGGAGAATTCCGCTCCGACGCTGATGCCCAGTATTGCCTTGGACAGGCTTATCCCGTAGAGATCTATTCCTGATGGATAAGCCATGTTGAAACGGGCTCGCGAACCGCTCACCAGCGGATTCAAGTCAAGGCACGCCTGCGGTAACTTGTCGGACAACTCGCGGTAATAAAAACCGAGTGTCCCATCAAACCACTCGGGGCTCCAGCGCACAGCGGTTCCCCAGTCTTTTCCAGCAGGCGGAGTAATGTCGTCCCCTCTGGTAATGATTCCGAGCGCGGGATCAAGAATCGCTTCTGATCCTGAGAGAAAGTAATCGTAGATGCCATCATACGTGCCGGCTTCCGGATAACGATTGGGTTCCCACTGCAAGAAGTATTGCCCGGTAATTGAAAGCGAGCTAAAGGGCTGTGCTGTGGCCGATACGCTGGCCAGGGGGCGGAACAACTCTTTCACACTAGAACCCGGCACCGCATACGCTTTGGCGAAGTCAATTGGCGCCTGCGCATACGCGATACCATTGAGTGCAGCGGTCAGCCCCAGGCTCTCACCAAAATAGAGTGTATGTCGCCCGGCCTTGAACTGGAGCGGGATATCTGCAATATTGAATTTGCCGAATGCGAAGGCATCGAGAAGCTCACCGTTTGGCCCCTCATAGTAGCGTTTAACATAATTGTTCAGGCCAATGGACTGATTGCCACTACCATCGAGATGGTTCGAGGTGGTGACGGACGTGTTGCTTACTTGATTACTGTAAGATTGGTCATACCAGCCGGCTCCGCTGATCCGAAATCCATAATTCTTCTTATAGGAAAGGTCCAACTCGGAAAGGATATCAAGCCGATTCGTGACAAGCCCACTGCCAAAGTTGCGGTCTCCGTCATCGAGATTAGGATTGGACAAGATCGCCTGGTCCTGGCTCCCGACCCTGTAGCCAAGATTGTAACGAATGCTGTTGTCCCAGTTCACCTTGAAATCATCATTCCCCGTTTTGATCTCAAAAGCAATGGCGCCGCCGCATAAACCGAAAATGAATGCGACAACCAACACGGCCAAAATGAATCGTTTACACCGAAGTCCCGCCGTGCATTTCCCTCCAATTGTGACTTTTTTCATCGGTCAACCTCCTCCCTTAAACTTTAAAGGCAAAAACCATCCATAAAGTTCTTGTCATATACTTCTTCTCCCCTGTTCTAATTTTTCTCATAATCAGGTGTTTCGTGTGATCAACAGTTGGGGTCATGATCACCGTAGAAGGAACCCGGAAACCATGAATCGGCTACTTGGTTATCCGGGTTGACTCAGCGCCATCGCCTTCAAGCTGGACGACGGCGAGCAACTCCATCGTTTCGGTGTCAAATACGCTGATATCAGGACCGGAGGGTCCCACATATATTTTTTTGCCGTTTTCAGACAGGGCCAGCCCGTAGTTAGTGCCCGTTTTTAGCTTAACGGACTTTATGGTTTCGCCGGTATGAGCATCAACCTTTACCAATTCATCCATCACGCCATAAATGTACTTCTTGTCAGGGGATACGATACTGCTGTACTCCATCCACAGATCTTTTGCGTGCAAATCCTCCAGCTTCCCGGTATTCCTGTCGATGATAAAATATCCCATTCGTGTCGGGGTGTAATAGGGGTTCGAAAAAATTCCATTGCCACCGGGACTTCTGTTCTGCCAGAAAACAAGAGAGTTTTTGCCTTCTTCTCCCGCCTCTGGATGGAGAATGCCCTTTATCTTTTCCGTTTTGCCATCGTTTAACGAAAATTTAAAAACATCTAACCCCATTAAAATTAAGGTATTCGGGTCGTTGCGGAGAGTTATAACGCCCGTTACACCATAGGGAATTTCAAAACTTTTCGTGATTTGTTTCTGTTTGACATCATAGACAACCAGTTGCGGCGGAAGAACTTCAAGCTTGGGAATGTTCTGCTTTTTTTTGGTAATGGAGCAGCTCAAAAGAAGTTTTTCCCCATCCTCGGAAATGTCGTACCCAAGCACTGTGACCTTGCTCAGTTCTGTTGAAAACTGAAGGGTGTCGGACAATTCATTTGTAACCGTATCGATTACATAAATGGAATGATATGCGTTCAGATATATCCTTTTACCGTCACTGGAGGGCCGGGATGACAGAATGTAACCCTTAAATGGTATGGATTTAATCACTGTATTGGAATCGCAATCAATGACCTGACAGGCATTGTTGATGGCTACATAAAGATAGTCTTTGGCGATTGCCGGGATAGACAGGCAACAGATGCAGCCAAAAACAATTACGGACCAGATATTTTTTTTATTAACAGGCATCGTTCCTTTCCTTTCTCATCGTTTGATGACGAAATTGAGATTTCGCCAGTCTTTTGCTATAGCACGGCATTGATTTTGGAAGTCCGGCCAGTTGGTTATACTGTCTGGCACTTGTGCCGGCCACCAGCACGGGCCCGCACAACTCGTAAAATCCCTTGCACTGGGAGCGCAGTTACCGGTCGGCGTCTCTAACCGCTGGTTGGTTTCCCATCCGGTATCAAAAATTGTTGTACAGCCGATCGGCATGCTTGTTGAGATATTGTCTGCCATGCCGAACACTTCTTTTTCTTCCATTTTCTTTGCCCGTTTATTGACAGCTTTAAGCCCTTTCTTTTTCATCAGTCTCTCCTTTCTGCCCTATTTCAAGTGGGGGATAAAATCCGGTACGGTTACAGCCAGCCGGGAACTGCTCTCCATCCCTTTGAACGTTGCAACAATTTTAATGAGGCCGGTCCCTTCAAGTCCCTGGGATCTGGATGCGATCGGGCCATAGGTCGTTACCGGTGTATAGAGTCCGTTTACAACGGATGTCGTTAAATACTTAAGGTCATCGTCATCTTTTCTCGTCTTTTCCTCGGCAAGAGACCATTTGGCATCCACCGGATTCAGTACCAAATCATCCTCCGTCCCCACTTTGCCGTCCGGACCGGCACTGATTCCCCTTGCGACAAATTGAACTCCCTGCCACGGATAAGCAGACCCGCAGCTCACCCGTGCTCTACCGATTTCCGGAAAGACCTTTATGGCGTCGATCTTGGCGTATACCTTCATCGAACCGTCATAGGCGATTCCCTTGACTTTGACCCCCAAAATCCCGGTCCCCGCCTCTGTTTTCACATTCACATCACACACGATTTTTGAGGCTCCGGTCTGTATGATCTTGGTCACGCTTATCCCAGGTTTTGAAAAGGTGATATCCGCCGCCTTCACGCTGGGCAAATTGACACCGATCATTGTCACCTTATGTGTCTGATTGGTTTGGAGCGCCTCCGGATAAGCACCTAAAATTTTGGCGGAAGAACCGGAGTGGGAAAACATTTCATTGCCAAATACGTTCTTATCCTGCACGACCGCCCACCACTTTCCCGAAAATGCCATATGATCAGCATTCAGATCAAAGACGCCCTCGGTCTTGCCCATGGCGTCTTTAGATGACAGGGCATAGCGTAAATGGTACTCACTGTACAATGTTCCAGAACCGCTCGTTTTCAGGACAGTACCACTCTCATATCGAATCTCCTTTTCAATCGAGTACTCATCCTTTCCGGCAGCGGCATTCGCTTTTATGGCATAACTTCCCTCATAATATCCCTTGCCCGGTTGATAACCGGCCACGATCCATTCGCCGGTCAGATCCGGCTTTTTTCTATTTTGAATCCACTGTTTCCATTCCGGATTATCAAAAGGTAAAAGCTTTGAGAGGGGCTCTATCAGTTCCTTGGATTCCAAGGCCCAGTCCATTTCCCGCATTTGAGGGATAACCGTTGGATAGTATCCGAGGTGTAGGTTTCTGTTCTCAGCCCATTGCTCTGGCGTATTTTTATGTGACACAATTTTGCCGTACGTATGGCAGCGTACACAGGAGGTAAAAATACGCTCTTCCAGTTTGTCTTTTGGAATTTCCCTGTACTGGCTGTTTTCATCACTGTTCAGATAAGCGACTGCAGACATCTCTTTGGGGCTGAGACAGAGTTTTGCGCTCAATTCCTTGATAACGGAATTGAAATTTTCATTTTCAAGCGGCAAACTGTTGATCCGTATCATACGGTCGACAACGACCTTCCATTCTTCCGGTGTTTTTCTGGTATGTTCCAGTACGTCCAACTGGCCCTGTGCGTCGGGCTTATGGCAGGCACTGCATTTTTGCTTGATCAAAGTGCCGTCCGGAAATAAAATCTCGCCACTGGCGGGCGCGCTTGCCAGGGTCAACATTCCCATCAGCAATAGTATTAAACAAATCGGTTTCCATTCCCTCATAACATTCCTCCTATCCATTCTGATTTTCATGCCGTTTGATTCGAAAAAAACTCCGCCGGCCTGGAGCCGGAAAATAATACCGTTGCTGTTTCCCCCCTTTCCGTTTTGGCGATAAAACAACCCCTCGTGTACAGATGGCTGTTCACCACTCACAGAAGAAAATATTCCGCAGCCATAACCCGGCTTTTGCTGGTTCCAAAGCTCCAGCTTGGGAACTATCTGCGCAGTGGACCATCGTTCATGAGCTCTGGTTTCTTTATTTTCATGGTACACGTTCATGTATGAACCTGACATACTGCCTAAATCAACAGGTCCCTTGTTTTTTTTCGGTCAGATCTGTTATCTTTCAACGGATAGTTGACACAGCTTCTTCTTAAGAAACGCCGGTTGAGCTCTTGGGTATTTTTCAGCTATCTGTGCAATTTTTCCCGTTACATGGGCAACGGCGAAGCTGTTGCCGCGGAAATTCATTTCCTGTGGCATCCCTGGAATTTCTCTTGGCCAGCCATAAGCGCCGAATTCTATCTTCTTTCCGGGATGATGACTGATAATGTCCTTGCTGCATTGACGATCCCAAAACACGCCGATGACCGTCTGTAATGCGGCAGGGATAATTGGATCATGAGGTGATCTGGCAGCTGCCAGAATAACAATACCGCTGTCATGGGCTTTCCGGCAAAGCGCGTTCAGGTCTTCCCGATAATCTTCATTTTCCGTGCCCAAGCTCAGGTGAATGATGTTGATTTTTGCTTCGATCGTCCATTTTAGTGCTGCCATAAGGACAGAAGCTGGGGCGGTGAGTTCTTTTTGAAATATTTTGATACCGTAAAGATCCGCAAGGGGTGCTTTTTGGTTTAAAATACCGGCTATGGCGGTGCCGTGGCCGATCCCGTCCTCGAAATCCGGATGCAATTCCACCTGCCCATCACCATTTATTCGATATCCGTGGCCGCCAACCACGTTTCCCACATGGGAATGGCTCGGATTGATTCCACTGTCTATTACTGCAATTTTAAGCGGCATATAAAAACCCATTTGGCGGCCCTTCGTAAATGATGCCTTCTTTTCCACACGCGACGATATTCTCGGCATGCTTTACCGCGCCTTGCCGATGACTTACGACGATGGTGATCTTATTCTTCATCAGCGCATGAATCGTCTCCCTGATTTGGTGCGCCACCTTATGATCCAGGTAAGCCGTAGCTTCGTCTAAAATGAGAATTTCAGGCCGCATCAATATCGCCCTGGCAATGCTGATGCGCTGACGCTGTCCTCCGGAGAGCCGAATGCCCCTATCCCCGATGCTTGTCTGGTAGCCACCAGAAAGAGATTGAATAAAATCATGAATCTGTGCCGCTTTGGCCGCCTGGATGATGTCCGCGTCGGTTGCCTCCGGTTTTGCGAACCTGATGTTTTCCAATATGGAGGTATGAAACAGAAACGTATCCTGCGTAACGATGGCAATCTGCTTTCTCAACCACTCCCGGTTAAATGTTTCAAGGCCGATCCCTCCCCAGGTCAATCTGCCGGAATCCGGACTGAAAAGCTTAAGAATCAGGTGACAAATGGTGGTCTTGCCGACGCCGCTGGGGCCCACAATCGCCGTAGTTTTACCTGAAGGAATCCTAAAAGAGACATCCTTGAGGACCGGTACGCCTTCCTCATAGGCAAAAGAAGCTCTTTCGAAGGTGATATCCCCCCCAAGTTGATGCGCCGCCAATATCGTTTCGCCCTTATCTTCAAATGCCGGTTTGATATCAAGAATTTCTCTGACCCGGGTTAAGGCCACTTTTGATTTTTGAACGGATAGAAAACCGTCCAGCAGCCCCTGAAGCGGCCCGAACACTTTCCCCTGATAAACGGAAAATGCTACCAAACTTCCGATGCTCAGCGAACCATCCAATACAAGGGAGCCGCCGTAACCAAAAACGACCAGGGTATTGATGATGATAAAGGCAGTGGGGATGGACCCCGAAAAAATTCCCAATACCTGGTAATTTAAAATATATTTCAAAATATGGTTCTGTTTTTCGGCAAGCTTGCCGGTTTCAAGCTTTTCAGCGCCGAAGGCCCTGATAAGGGACGTGTTGCTGAGCGACTCAAACAGAAAATGGGCGATATCCGCATTGCTTTGCGCGACGTTATGACCCAAATCCAAAAGCCTGGGTCTTAATTTGTAAATCATCACCATGGCAACCGGCATGAACGCGATGCTCATGAGCGCCATTGTCCAGTTCAGCCAGAAAAGGATGACGCCCGTAATGATGCAGGTTAACATATTGAAAAGATAGATGGGAATCGTATCCGTGATGAGCGCCTGGATGTCGGCCATGTCCGAAGAGATTCTCGAAAAAATGTCGCCGATCTTGTTTTTTGAGAAGTAACTCATGGGAATTCTCTGCAGGTGGCCGAACAGGTCCACTCTCATTTTGAAGAGAATCCTGGCTGAATACCGCGTGTAAACGTAATTATTGCTCACCCTGATAGTAAAACTCAGCAGTAGCAGCCCGATAAGGGCTATTAAGAGTGGCCATAAAATCGTGGCGTCTCGGGCAATAAAAACGTTATCGATCAAAAGCTTTGAAAAATAGGGTTGCCACAGCCCCAACGCGGTGCTGATAGCACTTAACAAAAGCGACAGAAACAATACCTTCTTGTGGGGTCGCAGATACTGCCCCAAGTAAGCAATCTGTTTCAGAAAAGGTTCGTCCATGGGTCAGCAATCCTTGAAGTAACACATATAGCCGCTTTCGCAGTATGCCGGCGTATTTCTGATTTGACGCGCATAAGCGGCAATCTCCTCAGAAGAGGCCTTTCTCCTGACCATTTCCATCACGGCCTTGACCAACTGAATGCTTCCCAACTTTCGGACAAACGATGCCTCGCGACCCACAATTTTAACCGCTGTAACTCCCCAGTCTCTGAACCGGCCGAACCAGCATAGGCTGCACGGGCCGTTCGGCAGTCCGTCCTGTTGAAAAGAAGAGCCGCAATTATTCTGGAACCACAAGTATTCCCGATATTTATTTTGATTCGTATTTAATTCACATGCAGACAGTCTTCTCTTTTTCGAATGACGGGCCTCGATATCCCACTCCGTCAGACAAAACGCACCCAGCGCATGCGAGGTCTGGCAGTATCCTTCTTCAAAAAAACAGCCGTCATTCAAGGCGAATACTTCAAATTCCATTGCCGGATCGGATCGTTTGATCAGCCGGTCAATATCGGAAACCGACAATTGGCGAGGAAGGATAATTCTTTTGACACCGAGAGACTGATAAAAAGCCACGGATTCCGAATTAAAGCAGCTTCCAAGGCTGCTCAAATGTATCTTTACAGGAAGTTTTTCCACGGACAGCTCCATCAGCAAATTCAAGTCGCTTACAATGAGGCTATCAATATGAATTTCTTCAACCAGTGTTTTGCAGAGATTTAAAACCAAGCCCATGCCGGAGCCGGGATAAATGGAGGCATTCATGGCAATATGCACCTGAGCGCCTTTTTCGTGCGCTTTCTCGGTAATGGTGTTTAGATCATTCCATGAAAGTATGTTTGCGATATGCGGGCTTCTCCGGTTGATCCACATCCCCTGCCCGAATGACTTTTCCCATTCCGGTGTTCTGATACCGCAATAAAGCTCATCCGCGCCGAAATGAAGCGACATCTCAAGCTCGCTGATCGAACTGATGGGAGCGACTATTTTCATATTGCTAAACCTTGATAAATCAGACGGTAATCTTCTTCAGCAGCCTTTTCCAGTAGCCCATTGAGCTTTTTAAGCGAGTAAAGATAAAAGATCGTATTACCGGCCTGAATGAGTTTCAGGGAAACGGCATCGTTCTTCAGCCGAAATGAAAGCGCATTACAGGGTTTTGCGCATTTATTCACCATAGTGAAGTCCTGTTTAGTCTTTTTATCGAAAGTGGCCGTCCGACATACCCTTCCCGTCGTTATATAGCCGAATGGAAAATAGTAAGATGTTTGATAATCGGGTGAGCTTTTGGAAAAGCGCCCACTATGAGGCATCAAGTCGCGCTCGATGCGTTTCACATTTAATCGCTCCATAACATGTTGAAAGGTTGTATGATCAAACGTGCTATCGCTTAAAAGGTTATTAATCTCCGGAGTTACTTCCATATTCTTCGATGACAGGCGCGGATCTTTAAATCCTTTGTTGAAAAGCCGTCCCATGGAAATTAGAAACACGGGATGGTTTTTCCTAAGAAAAAATATCGTCCCAATATCATTGACAACTACCTCCGCTTCCGGACACCACTTTTCCAGACATTCAAAAAGCGCCGTGCAATGGTCCAACCAGGCATCCGTGAGCACGGGCACTAAAAGTGTCAAACCGATGTCTCTTTCGATTGAAAAGCGACAGAAACGCGCCAGCTCGTTCGGCGCGGGCAGCCGAATGGGACAAAATTCATCCCCGACATAAATTCTTTCAACGGGGGGAACTTTTTCACGAACGAACTGTAAATCAGGATCATCGTCATCATAGCAGGCCCCGAGGTGTCCCGGAATGTCGGGTAGTTGATGATTTGCGGGAATCTTTCTCAGGTGCAGCGCCAGCTTCATAGTGTCTTCTTTTATTTGAGTTCAGGAAAAGGGATGCTGTTAACGCTCATTCATGCATTTCATAAATCCTAAGATGGAATGGGGTTAACTTCATTCGAGACTTTTTCATAAAATTTCTGATCTTTTCTCAT
>CAIVVZ010000534.1 GCA_903909505.1 uncultured Desulfobacteraceae bacterium | reverse complement strand
AGAACCGCGCTGCAGATGTCGGCATTGCAGATGAGCCCCAGGGTGATGGCCAGAAGTTGATTGGGCCTTAAGGCGTCATCTCTTTCAGCCATTCGGGCCGGGATTCCGGGTCCGGCATGCAGGCAGTCCGAAAGGAATCCTTCTTCGGGAAGAACAAAGAGCTCCGTCACCGAACGCCGGACCTTTTCCGCCAGCTCTTGCCATTTTCCGACTTTCTCCTGCAGGTCGTGATGGGACAGGAACGTGAGGGCCGCAAACCACAGGGCCTGGATTTCGATGGCATAGCCTTCCCGCGGGGTTCCAGCCGGGTGGTTGGTGTCCATCCAGGTATAGTGGGCCGGGCTGAAAACGAGCCCGGTATCCGGATCGATGCGAATGCCGTTTGACGTTCCGGACAGGTAAGACTCGCCGATGGAAACCAGAACTTGCCGAAGGGTTCGATTGCCGCAGGCATGATTTAAAAATTGGTCCTTGCCTTCGGCCCGGATCAGATCGCCGCAGGCGACAAAAAACCAGAGCGGGGCATCGGAGGTGTCGCGGTTGGCGGCATCGTCTCCGCAGATCATGTTCGGCAGGGTTCCCCGGTGCTCAAACTGACCAAACTGGATGAGCACATCCCGCGCTTCGCTCAGAAACCCCGCAGCGACCATGCCCCGGACCGCGATCAGCGCATCGCGGCCCCAGTCCAGAAACCAGGGATAGCCCGCGATCACGGATTTGAGATTCCCGCGATTGACGATATACTGACGAAGCGCGGTTTTTAATCCCTCGGAGAAAGACGGTGCCATCGGACTGTCGAAAGCCGTGGCAATTTTTTTACGAAATCGGGTCTGGGTCTGGGCCGGGGGCGTGGCGTCGGCTGCCGTGATGCACGCCGTCAACTCGGCCTGCTGTCCGCCGGTCAATGAAATGGAAAAATATCCGGGGCTGAACAGGTCCGAATCCGGATCCAGTCCCCGTTCGGCTTCCAGGCTGCGGTGAATCATATACTGCCATTGCGGCTCGCAGTGGTACTGGCCGGTCGGCAGACGGACTTCCAGGCGATGGAACGGATCCGGATGAAAAATAAAACCGTCGGGTCCGGCGGTCGCGCCGGCAGGAAACTGGGTTTCCAATCCCAGATAAGCCTTGGTGGTTTCGTGAAAATTTCGATTTTCAATATCCGGGCGAAGAATCACCTGGACGGGCCTGGCATCCGGAAGAAAAGAAAGATTGCCGTCGGCCGGATAACGATACCAGAGCATTTTTAGCCGGTTCTCGTGAGGATCCAGTCGCATGCCGACGGTTAAAAGGACATGCTCTCCCTGACCGGAAGGGACGCGAAATCGCCAGAGCCCCCAGCCGGATTCATCCATGGTAAAGGCGTCAAAGCAGTCCATGCAGATTTCGGTGGAATACCCCTGATAGAGTCCCCAGGCGCGAAAACGGGTCATCATGATCCAGCGGTTTTCGGGAATGCTTGGGTTCAGATTCGCCGCCAGCAGCGCATCATACCGGCTGGCAACAGCGCCCCAGGCAATGGGCGCGCGAAGCATGGCACCCCTGTCGTTGGTGGATAGAAACAGGGCCGGCGAACCCGCGATGTCGGCATGGGAATAAAGGGGCGGAAAACAGGGATCATCCGGCCGAGACAAGGCCAGAATGGACGCATCCAGATGCTCGCAGCGCTCCGGCGAATAGACGGACAGTTTCAGCCCGTAAATCTGGGAACGGGATTGAGAGGGCAGGGGGGTGAAAAGGGCAAAATGGTTGCCGCCTGAATCGATCAGGCTCTGTTCCTGAGCAAGGGTTTTGTCGCCGTCGGTGATTCTGGCCCGGAAAGCAGCCCGGGCGCGGATCAGCAGAAAATGTTCCGGTGGAATCATCACCAGACGCCGGCCGTCCCGGGGCCAGTTCCAGAAGATGATGCGGGGCTCGCTGATGAAAGGATTCAGTTTGCGGCAACAGGCAACCGGGTCCGCGGCCAGAAGGGATGCGGCCTGATTCAAATCCAGATCTTCGATATCCTGAAGCCCGTGGATTGCCTTATGGATATCCAGAACTTTTGCGCGAAGACACTGGCGGCCGAGGTGATCCGGAAGGGCCGTGGGATGCTCCAGTTCCAGGTCAAGCCGGTGAATGTCGCTGAAATCATCGGTGAGGCACAGCACCTGGCCGGGGCCAAGATGGCAAGAATGGAGGCCTTCAAATTCGGAAAGCGCGATGGCTTCACCGGAGAGAAGATCCCAGAGCTGAAGGGTCGCATGCTGGGGCGTCCAGAATGCCGTGGCGGACTTCTGATCATCCAGGTTGACCACAACCAGCAGCTTTTTCTGCGAAGGCTCATGGCAGCGAAGCAGAGCAAGATGATTGCCGGAGCCGGCCTGAACGAGCTGCATGCGGGTTTGATCCTGAAACGCCGGATGCGTCTTTAAAATGGCGGTCAGCCGGCGGATGAAATCGATCTGGTTGATTTTGGCGCCCCAGTTGAGGGATGGGGATTCGTGGACAATGATCTTTTCCGTGGCCAGCCATTCCACGCCATTGGCAAACCCAAATCCCCCCAGATGGGAAAGCAGGGCGCAAAGCGCGGTTCGCATGCGGGCATACGAAATGGAGCGGGCCGCCAGCCGGGTGTTGTCGTGGGTTTCGGCAAAATGCACCAACAGCCCGTCTTCCCGAGAAATATCCAGGGCTCCGGGAAGATAAGCTTCGATCTGGCCGCGATCATAGTTTTGAAACAGTTCGGAATAGGCCCAGTCAAAACCGGCCGTATTCAGAATATCCCGTGCAACGGATATTTTTCCCCCCAGGCCTTCCAGGAAAAAAATGGTATCCGGATACTGTTCCCGGACAATGGCGACGATATATTGCCAGGCGGGAACCGGAATCATGTAGCCGGCATCGCACCGGAAGCCGTCAACCCCTCTGCGGCACCAGGTGAGAAACACCTCGGCCATGTACTTCCAGAGTTCGGGTTTGGAATAATCCAACTGGGTGAGGTCTTCCCATTGAACGCCCCAGGCTCCGGGGACTTCGATGCGGCCGTCCTGCCCGCGAACCAGCCACTCGGGATGGGTTTCATGAAGGCCGGCTGCCCAACCCGTATGATTGGGAGCGATATCGATGATGATTCGCGCATTGCGGCGATGCACCGCATCCACCAGCTCGATGAACTGTTCAAGGGGCGTGGCCTTGGGATCGAATTGCGCCAGGGCTGGATCCACGGCCGTAAAGCTGAGCGCCGCGTAAGGACTTCCAAAGCGGCCCATTCGCGCGTAGGTGGTCGGCGTCGGGTGAATGGGCAGCAGGTGCAGAAAGCGGCAGCCAAGCCTTCCCACGATAAAATCCAGCTCTGCAATCAGATCGCGGAATGTCCCGGATTTGGGAATTACCGTATATCCGGCTTTGTCGAGCTCGTGAATACAGCCCTGCTCTTGCGCATCCGGAACGGCGTTTCCGGCCTTGTTCGGGCCGAACTGCCGGACAAAGGCGTTATATATGATGTTGGCGCAGCAGGTATGGGCGGATCCGATATTGAGAGCCGTATTGGAGCCTTCCGGCCATTCGGGATCCGATTTGCCGTCTTCGAGAAAAAAGCATTTGGCCTGGGCATGGCCGATTTCAGTCAGGGCAAGGGTGATCTGAAACAGCCGGTCATGAATCCGGCGCATGGGAATATCAAACCAGTCCTGATCAAGCGAGGGGATCCCCCGTTCAATGCGATCGATGATTTCCTTGCGGCAGACCCCGATATGGCCGATGTTGGTTCGAATCCAGGCCTTTCCTTTCAGGGGAACATCCAGGCTGAGCGAAAATGTCTGGACGTCCCCTCGAAACGCCACAATATGGTTTCCGGGTGAAGGGCTTTGCCGAAGGCGGTTGGATACGGTCATGAAAGGGTGACCATCAGGACATTGTTAAGGGTCCCGAAGCTGTTCCCGCAGACCTGTCCGTTT
>CAIVVZ010000533.1 GCA_903909505.1 uncultured Desulfobacteraceae bacterium | reverse complement strand
GTATTGAAGTTCCTCACATGGTTTGAATATTGTGACACTCCGCATACCGAAAGGGCGGAGAAACAGGGAATACAAAGTAAACCTAAATGATAGGAACCATATTATGCCTACTCGACACCGATTGAGTTTGGAATTTATGGGGCTGCATCTGATTAATCCGTTCATTCTGGCATCTGCACCACCCACAGCGACTCCCGCTATGATCGAACGTGCTTTTGAAGCGGGATGGGCCGGGGCCGTTATCAAAACCTTGATAGATGAGCCTGTCCGGAATCTTTCGAATCGTTTCGGTATCAACAAAATCGGAAGCCGGGTATATGGATTCAAAAATATTGAACTGGTCAGTGAATTGTCACCCGAGGAATGGTTCTCCGGAGTCGTCGAGCTGAAAAAGAAGTTTCCGGATCGGCTGATCATCGGAAGTATCATGGCAGATGCCCGCGATTTTGACGGATGGCGGCGGCTTGCTCTGGGATGCCAGGAAGCCGGAATGGATATGGTTGAGCTGAATTTCTCCTGTCCGAACGGTTATCCGGAAAAGGGTAAAGGATGTGCCATCGGTCAGAATGAAAAGGTTGCAGCCGATATTGTCCGAAACATCAAGGCCGATCATCGGATCACCTTGCCCATCGTTCCAAAGCTTACTCCCAATGTCACTGATATTGCTTTCATTGGAGAGGAACTGGCAAAAGCCGGTGCAGATGCTTTCTGTGCTATCAACACCGTTCCATCTCTTCTGGGATTTGATCTTTCAACACTGAATCCGAAAGTGAATGTCAACGGCTATTCCACATCCGGGGGATATTCCGGCCCCGGCATTAAGCCCATTGCCCTGCGTTGCGTTCATGAGCTCGTCTGCCTTCCCGGTATTCCTGTCATGGGATGTGGCGGCTGTATGGCTGGTGAAGATGCGGTCGAATTTCTGCTGTTGGGTGCCGGCGTTGTGCAGTTGGCAACTGCGGTGATGTTTGAGGGGTATCCATTGATTCACCAACTTCAATCCGGAATGTTGGAGTTCATGGATCAACACGGGTTCAAGACAATAGCCGATTTTCAGGGCAAGGGATTACAACGCATCCGGCGATTCGACCAGTTGGATATCACATTCAGGACCCACGCCATTATTGATCCGGAGACCTGTAAACGCTGCGGAAAATGCGTCATTTCCTGCAGGGACGGTGGTTATCAGGCTATTTCTGATCTTTCGGATGATGCCTGCCCCTATATTGATCCTGAAAAGTGTGTCGGATGCTCACTTTGCGCCCATGTCTGCCCATTTGGCGCGATTCACCTGATCCCCCATTTGGGGTGATTATCCGGATGCCCGCATATACTTTGCATAAACCTCCCGAGCTTTCTTTTTGAGGTTTTTGACCCGTGCGGATTGCTCCTGATTGGCCCAGCGGGGAATATTGAATGCATAGATCGCTTCGGTCAGTTCGTCGATCACTTCCTCTACGGACTCGCACCACTCGTTGGTGCAGGCCGAAGGAACCGAGATCGAATCTTCGATACTTCTTTCCATCTGGAGAAGCGCGTGCTCCAGGGTGGAAAGATAAGATGCCCAGGCCGTCATTGTATTTTCTTTAATCGTTTTTTTCGTTTTCTCCATGGTGTCGTCCTCCTTCTTCGCAGGGTTGGTCAGGATCGATAATGATCACCTGCTATAGTTTCTTTCTTAAGAGGACCCTTTTGTCAAGACAATAATGAGTCGAGTTTAAGAGGGTAACAGATCAGCCCGCAACGGAATGGCACTGCCGGCTTGGGGCCGCCTACAAAGCACTTGAAAATATGGCAGCTCCAAACTCTGTGAGTCCCATGGGCACATAGCGCAAATCTCCCCATCTTGAGGTCACAATTGGTGACCTCAAGATTTCAAATTTATCTTCCGTAAATCTGAACAGTGGGGGCGACTCAGTTGTCGACGATTTGTCGACAACTGCCGGTTGTTCAATCCACGCCTCCGTGCGGGAGGCGATTGAGGCGGTAAAGCCTTGGAAAATACCCCACCGAAATCAAATCAAGATGAAACGACACGGGCTTCAATGAGGCCGAGGCGGTAAAGCCTCGGAAAATAAGAGCGCCGCAAGCGTGGCCTGAAGGCCCGGCAACGCTTCAATGAGGCCGAGGCG
>CAIVVZ010000532.1 GCA_903909505.1 uncultured Desulfobacteraceae bacterium | reverse complement strand
TTCTTCTTTGTATAAAACAGTTCAATCGTTCAGAACATCCGGGAGTTTTTCCACAAATACTTTGATTTCATCGCGCACCCGGCGGTAGTGGTCCATGGCTTCATCTTCCGTTGCCGCGTTTTCGGCCAGTTTGGGCGGATCTTCAAAGCCCCAATGCAGTCTTTTTGTTTTTCCCGGAAACAGCGGGCAGGATTCATTGGCCTGATCGCACAAGGTGATCACGTAATCAAAGGCGATGTGGCCCAGGCTTTCGATGGTTTTTGGAAAGCCGCCGGATATGTCGATGCCGATTTCCGCCATGCTTTTAACCGCGCGGAGATTCATTTCGCCGGGGTCCACACCCGCGGAATACGGCGCGATAAGATCCGATTTCAGGTGCCGCGTCAGTCCTTCGGCCATCTGGCTTCGGCAGGTGTTGCCGGTGCATAAAAAAAGTATTTTCAGTTTCTGTCCGTCGATTGGCTCCGGCTTATCGTTGATGGAACTATTTTGGCTGCTCATTTGTGTTTCTCCAGGATCATAACAGAAAGTTAAACAGATACCCGACGATCAGAATACCAACGCCCACCACGCCAAAAAACGTTGCAATCAGCGTGGGTTTCAACACTTTACGAAGGATCACCGCTTCCGGCAGCGAGAGCGCAATCACGGACATCATGAAGGCAAGTACCGTTCCCAGGGCTGCGCCTTTTTCGATCAGGGCATGGACCACGGGGATGATACCGGCGGCGTTGGAATACATGGGGATGCCGATCACAACTGCAAGTGGGACCGACCACCAGGCGCCTTTTCCCATGATGGATGCCATGAACCCTTCGGGAACGTATCCGTGAATTCCGGCGCCCACGGCGATGCCGACTACCACATAGATCCAGACCTTTCCAACAATGTCTTTGACCGCATCCAGACCATATTGTATCCGGTCTGTCCAAGATAGTGTTTCTTCAGACGTGCTTCCGCCATTTGCATGAATCTGAAGCACCCAGTCTTCCAGAAAACGTTCCATGTGAAGTTTTCCGATGACCCATCCGGCAATCATGGCGATCAACAGTCCGGTGCTGAGATAAATAGCAGCGACTTTCCAGCCGAAAAGCCCGAAGAGCAGCACCAGCGCAATTTCATTCACCATGGGCGCTGAAATCAGAAACGAAAAGGTTACGCCCAAGGGAACGCCGGTAGTCACAAATCCAATAAAAAGCGGTACTGCTGAGCAGGAACAAAACGGGGTCACGATTCCCAGAAGCGCGGCAAGCACATTACCGATGGCTTCGCGTTTGCCGGCCAGAATGGCCCGGGTCTTTTCCGGCGAAAAAAAAGACCGGACAATGCCGACGCCGAACACCACCAGGGTCAACAGCATCAGGACTTTAGGCGTTTCAAAAATAAAAAATTCAATGGCGCCGCTCAGGTGGTTTCCTTCCTGTAGCCGCAGTACGGTATAGGTGATCAGATGGGAAAAGTTCGCCAGTTCCTGATAAATGAGTACCCATAAAACCAATAAAGGAATCATGTACAGGACATACCTAAGTGCTTTGGGTTTATTCCCCGAATCGGCGGGTGGCACTGTGTTGTCCGGCATTACGGTACAGCAGGATTGGGGTGTGAGATCTTTCATATCGTTTCCTTATTCTTTGCAGATATCTTCCCTGCGAATTTCAGGGAGTTTGCTGACCAACCGGGAAATTTCCGGGTCATTTTCAAGCCAGTGTTTAAGCCCTCCCAACAGCATGGCGGCATAGGGGCTGTCCGAACCGTCCGCTAGATTGTAATTGACCCACAGCCCGCTTTTCCGGCTCACGGCAAGTCCGGCGTCTTCCAGGATTTTCAACTGTCGGGATGCGGTTGGCTGTGGAATATCCAAAGCTTTTTGGATTTCACACACGCACATGGGCTTGTGCTGAAGCATCTTGATGATCTTCAGCCGACTGGGGTCGGAAAGGGCTTTCATGATTTTGACAAATTGATTCATGGTGGTCTCCATATTCGTTTTATTGAATATAGATATTTTAATATCTTGTGTCAATAAAGATCTTATTAAAAATTATAAAATATATTGTGAATATGAGATCAAAAAGCATTTCCAGACCCTCGCTTTGAAAACCGGCCAGCCCGCTGAATTTGATGATTAAAAAAACGCTGCGGTCGCAACGCCGATATTGGCGTTTGAGGCGGCCATGCGGTGCTTGGTAGTGGCGATATCAGGTTTCACACACGCCCGCGGCGACAAAATAGGTCAGGGATTGAATTGTTTGAACTGCGCTCATCCCATATTCTCCAGAAAAAACTTTACAATTACCATGTCACCTCCCGTCTGCACCTGGGTATTTTCAAGGTTTGAAATTTCCAGGATCATCCGAAAACCCCCGATCGTGAATGAGCCATTGGATTGAATCACTGACTCAAATATCATCCAAAAGCAAGGGTGAAACCAAGGACAAGTAATCTGGTACTTTTTTAGCCAGTGTTCAGGGCGCCTCGACAGAAATGTGGATCTTTATTATCCACATTTTCCCTTTTCTCCGCAACCGATACCGAATAGTTGTCCCCTGCAATCCGAAGCCGTCATGCCGTATTTCCGATTTACACGGTGTTGGCACAACGCTTGCTTTTGATTTTATCCAACAAGACGGAAACGCTGTATCGCATGTTCACAGAATTCAACATCAAAAACAAAGGAGATTGTCATGACGAAACATTGAGTTACAAAAATGGTTGTGACTGGGGCGGCAGTAATGATGATGATGGGTATGAGCGTCAATGCCATCGCGGGAATGGGCAGGGGAGGAATGGGGGGAGGCGGCATGTGGGGAATCAACAGCAGCAACCTGACCGATGCGCAAATCAGTCAACTGGAATCGGAACAAAAAGCATTCATGGAATCTACACAGGGCCTTCGTCAGCAACTCAAGGGAAAAAACAGCTCATTGCGATTTGAACAGAGCAAGAAAGCCCCGGATACTGCAAAAATTGCATCCCTGCAAAATGATGTGACGGCGCTGAGATCGGAATTCGACCAAAAGCGTCAGGCCCACCTGTCTGCAATGAAACAGATTGACCCCAACTTCGCGGCAGGAAGAGGCAGGGGTGCGGGTATGGGCATGGGCATGGGCCGGGGTTATTGCATGAGTAACTGAAAAGGAACTTGAAAAAATAAAAACCACACTGGCGGAAAGCCTCGGCCCGGCGCGTTTGATCCTTCCGACCTGAAGCTTCTCCACATGAGGACACTTCGCGCAGTCCTGTCAGTCGTTCCAGATTCTTTTGTTCAGGCGAAAATATCCGAGGGGGCATAAGGATGCGTTCCCTCGATAACTTTGATGCCGGCCTTTGCGATAATTTTTTTGATGATTTCTTCCTTATTTGGACATTGTTCGGCGATGCAGGGCGCGATATGTATCACTGTGGGTTTTTCATTCATAGGCGCATTCCAGAGCTTCGCCTGCATCAGTCGGGTGATGATGGCCGACGCCGGGCACCCGCCGCATCCAACAATGCCCATGATCTCCGCGTCGGTATCCTCGTAGATTTCAAATACTCCTTGGCGTCTGTTAAAAGCCACCATACAACGGGAGCAGCCGATGCAAATATCATCCATGGCGTTTTTACATCCAACGATCAAAATCTTTTCCATGTCAAACCTCCAAACGTAAAATTAAATGATTCTGAATTGTTAAAATAGAGTATAGAGCTTCCTGCCTTTCCTTGTGGACCATCAAAGGGCGTAAAAGTTCGTGCGATGTCATCTCCATGCCGGAGTTCATGCCTGGAATATGGTCAAGAAACAGGAATAAAGATTATTACATTGAAATCAAATCCGCAAGACCCCATATCGACACAATCAACTCCGCATCGTAAAACATAAAAATCTTGTTCAAAAAAATCCGGATGATCCAAAAATTGTCAGCATACGCAACTCGATATTATTGCTTGACTGGTAACACGGGCAGGCTTATAAATCGACAAAAAGCGATATAGGAATATACCATGAAAGAATTCATCAAAGTCATAAAAACCCTCTCAGACCCCAGCCGCGTAAAAATCCTTAAGATGCTCCATCAGCGGATGTTGTGCGTCTGCGAAATCCAGGAGGCGCCCCATGCTGCTCGAAAATTATGAACTGGAGATTTTCAACTCAAAATGCAATCCCGGCGCCATGTCCGTTCACTGTTTTGCGCACCTGGCCCAGGATGTATCCGATGTCCTGCCCTATCTGAATACGCTTTTGGGCGGTTTTGAATATTTGCGGGACCCGCCGTCCGTCACTTTCAAGGCCGATGGCAAACTCATCACGGTTCACGGCCGCAAGATCGCGGTCAATGCCCTGAAGGACGAAGTGGAAGCGCGCAAAATTATCGAGTGGCTCAAGCGCGAAATCAACGACGCTTGGAATCGGCGGGATCAGATCGAACCCAGTACTCAGTCAACCCCCCGGCCCAAGCTTTTTGAGATTTTAAAGCTTCTGCCAAAAACCAACTGCAATGCCTGTGGGGAGCCCACCTGCATGGTGTTTGCCGCACGGGTCACCGAAGGCGCCAAAGGCAGCCAAAGCTGCTCCGAACTTACCCCGGAGGCGCGATCTGCGCTGGACGCCTATATGGACCGGTTCCATTTTTCAGATTAAGGTGAGAATCGAAACATAGTTTTTAACCGTGTGAAGTAGCAACATCATATCAAAGAGATAAATGTTCGCCAAAATCGGCGAGATGTTCCCCCCTTGAGGGGTCCCCTCTTCCATGGCCGTGAACAATCCATCCTCCAAAATCCCGGCTATCAGAAAACGCTTCACATAGCGCAGCATCCGCTTGTCGGCTATCCGGTGACCCAGAAAATCCATCATCCAGTCGTGCTGAACATTGTCAAAGAAC
>CAIVVZ010000531.1 GCA_903909505.1 uncultured Desulfobacteraceae bacterium | reverse complement strand
TTTGGTCTTGATTACTGGCCTGCCGGAACCTTTGCGCATTCCTCCCCGGCCTGATGCAGGTGTTTTCTCCGCGGGGCTTCCGGCATCCGAATGGATGTTGATGGTGTCATAAAATCGGCCGGTGCCATCTGGAACCATCATCGCTTTTTCGGCCTTAGTCAAGCTGCCAGGTGGTCGGGATTCCTTTGATAGGAAATACCCATTCTTTGCCATAGCCAGAATCGCTTTGTCAAAGTTCCAGCGGGTCATATCTGGCAGTCGTTCCCGTAAATCAGCCAATAGAACGGGCATTCCGGAACGTTCTTTGCTTATCTCAACCGCAATTTTCAACATGGAATCTTCGAGTTCTGATATTTTCATCGTATTTCCTTTATGATATATGTATTACGTTAATCATATAATAACACGCTGTATGAAAAATGCAATACATATTTCATAAAATCTGTGCTGTATTTCCACTTCGTTTAATCGATGATGATCTTGATTGCGATGCTGTCGGATAAAACGGTCACAATTCTATGGCAAACGAACTGAGCCGCTTCAGGACAGCCGTTCATGCCTTGTTGCTTGCATTGGTATGCCTTCCTTTGTCCTGTGAACAGAAGCGAATGCAGATGCTGGCGTTCTCTGTCGGTTCCTTCACGGATACAAATGGCGAACAACAGATGATTCGATGCTCGATTGCAACATCATCGTTATTTCTGCATCGTTATTTCTGTCGTAAAATCCTGTCACAATCATGAACAGATACTTCTTTTATCCTGCCCTTTCGCGCAACATCAGCCACAAAGAAGTCAATCAACCACATTTCCAGCTTCAAGCTTCAGGCTTCAGGAAGGGTTATCCCCAGAAGAACCCAAAATTTTTCGACGGGTAACCCTCTCGCAATATTCGCCAAAAATAAAAAGGTTTTTTGAAATGTCCCTTGATGGTCGATTACATGGAAAGTGTTTTCCTCAAATCAAAATGCCTCAAAAAATATTATAAATTTCTGGGTATTTTCAAGACAACATCGGGAGGCATGGCGCGAACCTTCTTGACCTTTGCCGGTGATGTGCCGGCTTTCGATGCGGTTATTTCGGCGGTGCATTCTCCCGTTGGATCACTTGAGCCAACGGGCAATTCATTTCCCTTTTTCAATCCTGATGTCTGCGCCTTCCTCTCATCCAGCATCTCCACCCGCGCCAGAATGTCCGCTTCGTAAGTCTTCCAGAAACCCCGATTGCAGCGCCGAGGGCGTCGGTTGTTCGGCCCGTTACCGCTTCGGGAATTAATTCGCTAAGCGGTTTCCCCCCATAAACCCCTTCACTGCCGGTTGCCTGCCGTTCCCGCGCCTGCCTCTCCAGTATCCCCGCATCCCCCTTCACAGGTATCCAAGACAAGGATAAATCATTCCCTTTGTCCTGCCCTGTTGCCCTCATGCCTTCACACCCATGTGATCGTACTGCCCTTGAACCAAAAGCCCGGCATAAGTCATCTGAGAGCGCCGTTTGTTCCTCCTGTCCATTCAACTCCGGGTATACGGTGCATGTCATCGTCAGGCCCAAAACAAAAAACCCGCCTTCGATGATCTGAGAGCGGGTTGTGATTCGGCAGAAGTGACTTTCCAGCCCTACGGTGATGTTAACCATCCCGCTGAATCGAATTTCTCCGAAAGGTCTTTTGACATTAATTCCATCATGTACGCTACTGTGCTGGCTGTTTTCTTCAAATTGTCGAAACCTTCTTCATCACAAGATTGCGCTTCTCCCAGGAAACCGGCCAGTACTGCCAGTGCTTCTGCCGAACTGGTTATGGATACTTCAAGAGAACTTAATTTTTCTTTTTTTTCCACGTCAGTCATTTTGCCTCCGTTTCTATTGATGGTTTAATACAACCGAATTATTTTAACTTCTCAGCCGCTGTGACAGAATGACCTTATTCCGGATCACATCCTGCCATTTCCACCTGTTTCGCCATGATAAGCCTTGCGGCCTTCCCTTCATCCCAAACCCGGCCAATGTAAATCGACGCCGCTTTCTTATTTCCCCGGCATTTGCTCATTCTGATGTACGGGCTCTGCGAACTGTTGACGGTCCAGCCCATGAAATTTTTCGGAATATTTTGGGGTTTACCTTTCGGGAGCGCTTCCGGATGTTTCGTTAAAAAGCTCCGGACATCGGACAATATGGAAATGGCATGGTCAAGCTCTTGCAGCGTCAACATGGTTCGCCCCCTGCAAGCTGCAATTGCTTTGCCTGGATCTTCTGTTCGGCACCTTCAAGGGTCTTTCCCAGATAGACGCCGTGCATCTTTCTACCGAACCTCCGGAAAGCCCGAAAGTACCTGCCGAATTTTATAACCGACCAACCGGAAATGTTTATTGGTTGTTTATCATCCATAAGGCTGTCCTCTTTGTTTATCATGTTTAGCATTTTGCCACTGTTTAGCGATTCAATGGTATTGTTTAGCTCCGTGTTTAGCAAATTCAATCTGTTTAGCTCTTGTTTAACATTTTCCAATTCTTGCTTAACGCTGTTTAGCGCGGCATCATTGTTTAACTTACTGTTTAGCAGTTCGCCACTGTTTAGCATTTTGTTTATCTCAAGCAAAATTGTAGAATACTGTTTGAAAGTTGGGAAACTCATTTCTGAAAATTCTGGAAATTCAGATTTCAACATTTCATAAGTTTTCGGCCAGGATTTCACCTCAGAAAAAATACCCTGAACTCTGTCTCGGTGCTTCAATAAAATTTCAATCGGTTTCATGATCCACCTCCTGTTGTTTATCATGTTTAGCACCGGATTGTTTAACAAGTCAAGGTTTTTGTTTAGCTGTATAGAAAGTATCCAGTTGCGATTTGGAGATTCGAGGGGGGAAAAAGTAACTTTTCCTTTTGGGATAGACACGTATTAGGGAGTCTGTCTTTCTACCAGCTACAACGTAGCCACAATGTAGCTTTAAAGTACTATATCATTTGATAGCTATCTGATCTGTTCACGGAATGAACACTTCCGATAAATGCTGCAAGCCCATAACTATCAGAACTTACAGCATATTTCCAACATAAACAATTTTCTCTAAAAATCTCTACTACCTTGTATCCCAGGGGTGCTGTTCGCCGGGATGTGAGGAAAGCCATTCCTGTTTGCTTATCTCGAAGCTCCGCTGATCTTTGCCTGACTTGACCACAGCATCTGATTGTTCAAGTGTCGGATAGATTTTTTCCTGGAGAATCTGGATATGATTTTTTCCAGAATGGCAGGTTTCGCAAAGATCCGCAATTTGTCCGCCGTTCGGCTGTGCCGGGTTGCACACATTGACCACCCGGCTGGTATGGGTCGCACCGCAAATACCGCATAAAACTGGTCTACTCATGGTTTAATTTTCCCTTTTTAAAGTTTCTGGTTAACATTACAATGTTGTAACCTATGTGATTAAGAAGCCCGGCAACCTCAAGAAAGTCTGGAGCCTCGATTTTGCGCCAGCCCGTAAGACTCCGACATGGTTGTCAGCAAAGTCAACGATTCGGGCGCAATCCTTCCCCGGTGACGGCCTCAAAGCTCGACCAACACTTTGAATAACCCGGCCTTGCCATTTCATAGGCGTAGCCAGTAATATTGATGAGATTGAAGGGCAATCAAATCCTTCAGAAAGCAATTGGCTTGTGCCGATAAGCATCTTGCAGTCACCGGAGAGGAGCTTGCCAGTCAGTATCTTGCGGTCTTTGATGGACGTGTCTCCGGTTAAAATATCCGAATTGAGGCCAATGTCAGATAAGGCGGTTTGTAGTGCCTCACAATGGGACTTTCGATCTGACAGCATCAATGTTATGCCGCTGCTTCCGCTGGCCTCACGCTGGGCACATCCGGCAATCAATTTATTCCGCTGGGGATCCTCGCATAATTCTGAAATAACCCGTGAATATTCGCTGGAGGCATCCAGCCTGGTCTTAAACTCCGTCTGGACCGTGACGACCTCAGCCCGGCAAATGTCGCCGTTGTTCACAAGGTTCTGAGCATCAACCCGGTGAATCTCCGGACCCAAATGATAATTAATCAACCGGGTCAATCTATCCCGGCGCCAGGGTGTCGCGCTCAACCCGAGCATAAACCGGCAGTCAAACGTAGTCACAACGTCCGAAAAAGTCCTTGATGGGCATCGGTGGCTCTCATCTACGATCAGAAACCCGACATGCTCAAAGACATCCTGGACGTGTTTGGACAGGGTTTGAACCAACGCCACTGTGATCCGGTTTCCGAGCTTCATCTTGCCGCTGCCGATAACGCCGATCTCTAACTTCGGGATTCCCAGAAAGGTTTCGATGCGAGCAACCCATTGATTCAAAAGCTCCACGGTATGAACCACGATCAGCGCCGGCTGATTCCGTGTCTGTATCGCTGCCAGGGCAATGACGGTTTTTCCTGAGCCGGTGGCCGCCTGCAGAACGCCAAAGTCTTTCCCAAGGATACAACCCAGGGCCAACAGTTGAAACGGCTTCAGCCTTCCCTTGAAAGTAAAACTCACAGGGTCGAGCGAGCGCCTCCGGTCGTCAATGGTGATCTGTTCGCCATTTTGTTTTCCGATCCAGATAGCCTGCCCGGTGAAACCGCGGGGGAAAGATAATCCGTCCGCTGTGAGGAGGTAGCTTTTTATAAGTCGCGGTACGTTCCAATTGGCTTTCCCTCGTTTTTCATTTTCCAAATATGCCGGGTTCTGAAAGGTCAAATTCCTTCGGATTTCGGAAAGGGTTCCCGGACTCGCTTCGGTGATAATGCTATTTTTTTCGATCAGGATTTTCATTATTTTTCGATCCCATTTTTTAAGGGAAAAACAGTCAAAAAAGCGTAGATTCAATGCTACGGTCAAATGCGACATTTGCGACACTTTGCGAAAAATCACAAAAGCTATAACAGGAAACAAAAATGAGTTTTTGTGTTTTGTGTTTTTTTGCAAAAAAAGATGAAGAACAGTGTCGCAAATGTCGCAAATGTCGCAAATGTCGCAAATGTCGCAAACGTCACATTTGCGACGCGATGTTTAAGTGTCGCAATTGTCGCAAGGGTATATAATACCCTGCAATTGCGACGCGACATTTGCAACGCTTCAGGCATACAACTTTGAATAAACAAAACCGTCTTGAATTATGAATTTCGATTTATTTCTGGAAATATCAGATCTGGTGCATCCTGCTTCCCGGCATCGTTCCGTCCACAACGCTTCAGGTATGCGGCCTTCGGGTTTTTCTCCCATAGATAGCAGATCCGCGTCACGATCATTAACCATCTCATCCAAAATTCCCTGCATAATTTTTTGCTTGCCGCCCCTGCCCCTGCGGTCTTTGCCAGATTCGACGTTTAGGGCTACTTCCTCCAGAATGCAGGATGTTACCGGCTCGCCTTCGTCATCCCTGATACCCAGGTCGATAACCTTTTTGGCGAATGTCCGCGGTCCCGGTTTCGGCTGGTCCTTGCATTTGAGGAAGATCAAGTTGATTGTTTCGTCCTTGTTCATGTCGATCCGGTAACAATAGTCGAGAGATCCGAACAGCGCCACGCTGCCCCTTGCTCGCTCCTTCTCTGCCAGGCCAGAATGATGGACCGTAAGAATGGTGGAACCACATACAGCTCGCAGCGCATCACAACCGCGGTTATATGTGGTCATATCTGACGTGCTATTTTCATCGCCTGGTCCGAAATTCCTATTGAGGGTGTCGATCACAATCAATTTTGGCGGACCGTATTTTTCAGAAATGACCTTAATGGATCTCTTTATGTCGGCAACGCTTTCCGCCAGCGTCATCTGTGCAGGTTGCCGTGACACCAAAACGGGGAGTGAGTCAAGGTCAACCCCATGTTTCAAACACCATGCTTTCAGCCGGCGCTTAAATCCGCTCAGTCCTTCACCAATGATAAACAAGACCGGACCTGTATCCTTCACCTTATTTCCATAAAAGTCCTTGCCTGATGCGATACATAGCGCGATAACTATAGCCAGAAATGTTTTCAAACTGCCGACAGGTCCGAACAGGTTAGTCAGACAGTTTCCTTCTATAACCCCTTTAATCAACCATTCGGGGAGAGTGTCCTTCATATCCGCAACATGGATAAAAAAATCGTTGTTTTTCTGAGTAAAGGCCCCTGAGCCGTCCGTAAGACTCAAGAGCGATTCGGTGGCATAGTCAAAAACACCATCAGGATTAGTGGTTATTCGTCGATTGACTTCAGATGTAAAAGACTGAAGCTTCCGCAGCCTGGACAGCTCTTGAAGCCGCGCCACAGGTCCGGACAGGCCAGCAAAAACCGGGTATTCGTCCCGTATTCGCATCAACTCCGAAAGCTGGATCTCCCGCCCAATGCCCTGTTGGGCTTGCAGATGCACCTTGATTTCGTGCAGGTCAGTGGGATTTCCGCCGGAATTATTGACGGCACTTGCGGCCCGGAAAATCGCCGAGCATTTGAGTGAATAAAAAACATCCGGTTGCATCTCCTTGCATAGAGCCGTTGCATCTTCCGTGCTGTTCAGGATGGTCGAGCAACACCCAAACTCAAGGTCCAAATCGTTTGGCGCGCTCATATTAAACCATCTCTTGACGAATAAAGGGTGATAATCTTTCTTGACTTATCGTCTGGGGTCTTGTAATCTGTTTTCAGCATAAATTTCCTTTAAGCCCGCACGGATTCGGCCCTGTGCGGGCTTTTCTTTTTGACATCCGCCCAGCTTCAAACATCAACATTACCGATTGCCATTACATCAGCCTTTCGCCAAGCCGTACAGCGATCGGAAAGCTTTACTGACTTTGGATACCGACCACTCTTAACGCCGCTCCACCAAGTAGATTTACTCACCGGAATAATCGCAGGGATGCCTTTTTCTTGATCACCTACGATTTGCTTCAGCCGCAAAAATCCAGTTTCGGGAATTTGTGGAATTGAATCCTGTATTTTTTTTTTCATGGAATCACCTTTTTTTTGTAATTTCTAAGTCCAATACTATCGGTTAGCATTCAAGGTGATCCTACGCCGTCACAACGGCATCTGTCAATTTAATAACCTATAAAATCAATAAGTTATTGTCATCATTTCTCTGGAAATTTTATATTGAATATAAATAGGATGTTACGTAGGCATGATTAATAAATTCGGTAGGTTATGCTATTATTTTGTGGCGTTTACAGTAATTGTGGATTTCTTGACGACCCGTGGAAAGCTCTTTACATTTGAACATCAAAATCTTGTTGTTTCGGCCTATCGCTGCTGGCTTTTTGCAACCCATCCCCTCTCGATAGTGGGGGCAATCCTTGCAGATTCCCTTCTCTGTTCGCAAGTCAAAGAGGCTGGTGATGCAAAAGATGATTGGAAATACACGAGTATATGATTCGCTTTTTTTGTTATCAAAAAGTCTTAACACTCGACGGATGAAAAACGAATAATACCCAGCCTCCCGCGTTAGATTTCCTCGCAAGTCCCGCATTGTCCCATGGTCGAGATATCGCTCAATGAAATGTGCAAATTGTTTCTCTGAGCGAGGCTTGCCACCAATTCGAAAACGTTTTTGATTAGCCTTCATCATCTTCTGAAATTGCGAGTGATGTTTGACAGTTTCGGCTATTATGTATCTTTGCAAAGCCTTTGCCTGCTGGCAGTCGAAAATATATTTCGATAGTTTAAGTTTGGGTATTTTTGCACTGTCGAGTGAGCCGCCGATGTCTGTGCTGTTAATTTGCAGTTCGATATTGCGTAGATCGAATAGTGTAGGCTTACGAATCTTTAATTCCATGTTCCGTTTCCTTGCCAACGGTTCCTTGTAAAAAAAAAATTCACGGACAGGCTTCAAGGTTAGCTTTTCCCGCCGTCGCGGTAGTCAGTGAAAATCGTTTAAGCTGCTTTTTTCCTAAACGGAATCACCTTTGAGCCGGTTTTAAGTCCGTCTAGATAATCCGCCCAAACCTGCATCATTTTTGCACGCTCAGTAAGATGTGAGGTCCGGTTATAAGCTCTGCCGTTCGGGTCTCTCACAGCATGGGCAAGTTGATGTTCAACAAAATCCGGTCTGATTTCCAAGACCTCATCCAAAATTGTCCGTGCCATTGCCCGGAATCCATGCCCGGACATTTCATCTTTTTCGTATCCCATGCGCCGAAGCGCGGAAAGTACAGCGTTATTACTCATGGGCCGATCGTTCGATCTGAATGAAGGGAAGACGTATCCACCATTACCAGTAAGGAGATTGAGTTCTTTCAAGATAGCGATAGCCTGATGCGATAAGGGCACAATGTGAGATTGCTTCATTTTCATCTTTCCGGCTGGTATTGTCCATAGCGCTTTTTCAAAATCAATCTCCACCCATTCAGCATGGCGCAATTCCCCTGGTCGGACAAAAAGCAACGGAGCCAGCTTCAAGGCGCATTTTACTATAAATGTCCCTTGATATCCGTCGATTGATCTGAGTAGGCCCGCTATCTCATCAGAAGTTAGTATTGCAGCCCTATGGGTTCTTGCAATAGGCTTTAAAGCGCCTTGTATATTTGTCGTAATGTCATGCTTAACTCGGTCAGTTGCTACAGCAAACCGGAAGATTTTACTGCACAACGTTTTACACCTGTGAGCTGAATCAATGGTTCCGCGTGATTCGACTCGCTGAAGAGTCTCCAACACATCCTTGACGGTGATATCGTCAATCGGCCTATTCCCGATTACCGGAAAAATATCACGTTCAAGCCTTCCCATGTTGGTGCGAATTGTGTCAGTCGTCCATACGTCTGCCATTTTGGAAAAACATTCACGCGCAATTTTCTCAAAAGTATTTTCGGCGGTAGCGATCCTGGAGGCCTCAATGGACTTCTTTTCTTCGCCAGGATCTATCCCTGCCTCAATCTTTTTTTTTGCTTCATGTCGCTTATCCCTTGCTTCTGACAGGCTCAATGTGGGATATATCCCAATTGACAGGAGCTTTTCTTTGCCATTGAATGAATATTTAATCCGCCATAATTTGCCGCCTGTTTGGGTAACAAGAAGATACAGCCCTCCGCCGTCAAAAAGCTTGAAGGGTTTACCTGATGGCTTTGCGTTCTTAACCTTAACATCTGTGAGAGCTGAAGTGATTCTCGGCATAAAATACCCCCTTTGTGAAGCATAGAAGCTTGATGAGCGATAATTCCAGCTTTTTAGTGGTATCTCATTTTTATAAAGAAGAGGATACCCCTAAAAGTACCCCGAAAAGAATTGGTTTTAGGGGTATCTTGTAACACGTTGTTGGACAATAATCAATATTAAACTGCTTAATTTTCAATAGATTTGAATGTTATCGTACTGTATTGGATTGATTTTAAATGGCTATTCGCATCATTGAACCCGGGCCTTTATCCACGGTCCAGGATCGCGGACGGTTCGGCTATCAGGACCGCGGCGTGCCGGTTTCCGGCGCCATGGATCTTCAGGCCCTTAGAATTGCCAATCATCTGGCCGGCAATTGCAATGCCGAGGCCGGTATCGAGATCACCTGGGGCGGGTTCTGGGCGGAGTTTCTGGCCCCTGCCCATATTGCGATTACGGGTGCTGACCCGAAGCCCAGGCTGAATGGCCGGTCCGTTCCGTGCTGGTCCGGCTTCTCCGTCCAAGAAGGGGATGTTCTGGAGCTGAATTACGTGGAAACCGGCTGCAGGACGTATTTGGCGTTTTCCGGCGGCGTGGATGTGCCTGAAGTCATGGGCAGCAGATCCACATATCTTCGCGGCGGATTCGGCGGGCTCATGGGAAGAGCGCTTCAGAAGGGGGATGTTCTATGCCTGGGGCAGGGGGGAGGAACTCTCGTTTCGGCTTGTTCCCAGTCCTTGATTCCGAAATATTGTGATCACCCGGTGCTTCGGATCACATTGGGACCCCAGGCCGATGCACTGACGCCGGAAAGCCTTTCCCGGTTTTTATCATTGCCATATGTTGTAACGGATCGCTGCGACCGAATGGGATACAGCTTGAAAGGGCCTGTCCTGAAGCATCAACAAAAAGCCGATATTGTGTCCGACGGCACGGCTTTTGGTGCGGTTCAGGTTCCCGGAAATGGCCAACCGATTATCCTGATGGCCGATCGCCAGACCATCGGCGGATACGCCAAACCTGCCACTGTCATCTCCGTTGATCTGCCGCTTCTGGCCCAGGTGGTTCCGGGTTCCTCCGTGCGTTTTGAAGCCGTCAGTTTGTGGACGGCCAGGGAACTGGCGATTGTTGCTGAATACAGATTACAAAAATGGAAAAATCATGAATCATCCTGATGAGATTCGCCGGCAAATTCGAGAAGGCATCTGGACCGGTCCCACAACCGGGCTTGCCCAGGCATATGCCCAGGCCAACCTGGTGATCCTGGAACAGAAATATGCCTTTGATTTTTTGCTTTTCTGCGTCCGGAATCCCAAACCCTGTCCGATTCTGGAAGTACTGGAACCGGGCGTGTTTGCGCCCCAGGTTGCGGAACAGGCCGATATCCGAAAAGACATTCCCTTGTACCGGATCTGGGAAAACGGCCGGACCTATCAGGAACAAACGGATATTTCTGCTGTTTTTGATGCCGGTATGGTATCGTTTCTGCTCGGATGCAGCTTCAGCTTTGAAGGCGCCCTGATCGGAGCCGGGATTCCAATCCGGAACATCGAGGAAGGAAAAAACGTGTCCATGTACATCACCAACCGGCGCTGTGAACCCGCAGGCCCCTTTTCCGCGCCCCTGGTTGTCAGCATGCGGCCGATTCCCCATGAAAAGGTTTCCCGCGCGGTCCAGATTACCAGCCGGTATGCATCGGTGCATGGAGCCCCCGTTCACATCGGAGATGAAAAAGTGCTGGGCATATCGGATCTGTCCAGGCCCGATTTTGGCGATCCTGTTACCATCAAAGACGGTGAAACCCCGGTTTTCTGGGCTTGCGGGGTCACCTCCACCCTGGCTGTGCTGTCAGCCAAACCTTCCCTGTGCATTACCCATGCCCCGGGTCACATGTTTGTCACCGATGTCCTGAATGAGCAACTGGCGGTGATATAGCCGAAGTTGAAATCCATAAAGACAATTCCGGGACTGCTGGAGCTTGAAGCCAATTGTCCTGGATGATTTGAATCAACTGATGAAAGCGTATTGTTTTTGACATTTACATAAACGGAATCATTATTACCATATCAAAGGAGTGATTGAATGAGAAAACGAATCAGAAAAAAACTGAATATCGGAGAATTTAAAGAAACGGGATTTGAGATCAGTTGGAAACCCCAGGAAGTGACGGAAGCGGAATTTGACAAATTCATTTCGGATTTTCTGGATGCCATCGAGGCAAGGGGCCTGGTTTTCGGAGGCGGCTGTTCCACGGACGAAACCTGGGAAGGCATCATTGCCAGAAACAAGCGCTATTCCAGCCCGGATGCTGCGGACATGGAATTTGTTTCCGACTGGTTCAAAGCCCGGGCCGACGTCAAGGAGTTTACACTTGGCCACGAAGTTGATCTCTGGTACGAATCCGATTGCTGCTGCGATACCGAAGCATAGAGACGTAACATGTACGTCAGATCTGGCTTTTGTCTGATTTTGTAAAGGGCGGAATTGTTCCGCCCTTTATTGCAATGAAAGATAAAATGATTGGTTCATAAATGGATTATAGCTATTCCCGATCGGGATCAAAGTCCTTTACTTTTGATATGATTACAGATATATTACTGATCGGTAATACTATTGCAAAGCAAGGCCATTTACGGGGTGATAGATGTCACAGCTACCGATCGGGAACATTCATACAACCGCTGACTTTGGCAAAATCATTCGGGCCAAACGAAAAAAGGATGGCTTAACTCAGGCCGAGGTAGCTGCCATCTGCGGATTCGGGAATCGCTTCCTGGTTGATCTTGAGAGTGGGAAGCCAACAGTGCAGATGGGCAAGGCTTTGGAAGTCTTGAAAAGCTTGGGCCTTGAGGTTCATATCGTGCCCCGTAGCTGGCATGACAAAGTTGAAACATAATGGATGAAACGCTGAATGTTTTCCTGCATCATTTGCCGGTCGGCAAACTCCGGCTCGACGACAGGCGGCGTTTTGTCTTTCAGTATGACACGTGCTGGCTTGAAAATCCCGAAGCGATCCCCTTATCACTTTCTTTGCCGCTGCGTACGCAACCATACGCGGACAATGCCTCCAGACCTTTTTTTTCCAATCTCCTCCCGGAGGCCGGTATCCGTCATGCCGTCGCCCGTAAACTGGGCGTGTCTGAGCAGAACGACTTTGCCCTGCTCTGGGCGTTAGGCGGTGAATGTGCCGGAGCGGTTTTTCTTTTACCTGAAGGTCATCCTCTTGACGGGGGCAATGACTATGTTCCGCTTAATGAGGATGCGCTCCACGCGACAATAGCCTCTCTTCCGAAACATCCCCTGCTGGCGGGTGATGAAGGTATCCGGTTATCGCTGGCGGGGGCGCAGAATAAACTCCCCGTGTATATCAAGAACAATATGATTCATCTGCCAAAGTCAGGCTCGCCGAGTTCGCATATCATTAAACCGCCGATCAGGGATTTGGAAGGTACGGTAGAAAACGAAGCCTTTTGTATGACACTGGCCGGACATATGGGACTTCCCATACCTCGCTTCATTGTCCGATCAAACAAGGCGTCTTTCTACTTGATAGAACGATATGATCGCGCCACAGATCCGGATGGAAATCTCGTCCGCATCCACCAGGAAGACTTCTGCCAGGCACTGGGAGTCGCGCCGGACCAGAAATACGAAAACGAAGGGGGGCCTTCCCTGAAGATGTGTTTCGAGTTATTGAAAGAATGCAGTATCCGCCCCGCAGCAGATATAAAGGTTTTGTTAAACTGGGTGGTCTTCAATTTACTCGTCGGCAATGCGGATGCCCACGCGAAAAATATCGCATTGATATTTACCGGGTCCGGCCCGCAGCTTGCGCCTTTTTACGACATCATCTGCACGGCTGTGTACGAGGGGCTGACGGATAAGATGGCCATGCGAATAGGCGGCGAGAACCGCCCCAAATGGATTCAGGCGCGTCAGATAGAACGGTTCTCTCAAGAGATCGGTATCAAATCGAGAATGGTTATTTCGGTGTTACGTGGGATGGCCGAAGCGATTGTCCCGGCATCCGAGAGGGTAGCGGTAACATTTCAGGAAGCGTTTGGAGTCGCCCCGGTAATCCAGAAGGTTCTGTCTGTGATCCAAAAGCGCTCCCAAGGCGTTCTCCTCACACTTGGGCATTGATCATGCCCCACCTGCATAGATGCTTCTTTTGGCAGGCTGGACTTGATTTTTGTTCGATATGTTTATAAGAATAGATGAAATAGAACTGTAGCGGTAGCCGAAACCGAAACAACGGTCGTCCCTTCCGGGCCATCGATGGACTGAAATGTCTGGTGAGCGCCGGGATTCCCGCCTATCTATCATTTGCGGCCCAACGTGAGAATTTTCGCGACCTTCCCGCCGTCGCACGCCTGGGACAGCAGCTTGGCGCGGAGGGTATGGGCGGACCGGATGGTCCCCTGCGGACGCAGCGGATGTGGTAGTTGAAGGGTGGAAACGGTTGTCAGGGATTTTCGGCCTGCCCCACATCAGCCCACTCAGCAAGCATCGTCGCATAACCGGGGTCGAGATGATCCGTGGAATAAGCAAAAAGATTGCCAATTGAAGTGGTTAAGTGCGCGATATCCCGGTATGGGGGTTTGTCCTTCATTTCTTGCAGGCAGCGCGCGATCTCGTCATTGCTTAAGTTGAAAGGAGAGCATTGAAAAAGAGGAAGCGGGACCGGACGCGGATAACGGCGTGAATGTTCCCGGATCACCTCCGCTATCATCTTAAGCGGTCCCTCGCTTTTGAGCAGCATGACCCGCGCATATGCGCCGGTCATGAACTGTTCGGAGAAATACCAGGCGCCGCCGGAGTCGTCCAAGATCACTTCTATGTCATCGTTGCTGGAGATGGCTTCCTGAATAAGTGCGGGAAATTGGACCGGCTCTGTTGCCGGTTCTGAAACGGGGAGGGCTTGACCGCCGAATTCAGCTTCAATATCCGATAGTGCGAGCAATTCTCCCGCTCTGCTGCTTTTTCTTATGAATTCGGCAATTTCAACGGCTTCCTTCACACGATCAGCCCCTTTTTGTCCAGCTCCCCGGCGACGCTCTCGAGTCCCAGCCGGCGATAGGTTTCTCTGGTGGGCGAGCCGGTCTCCTTGTCCCATCCGGCTTCTTCGTAAAACATGCGCATCGCGGTTTCTATGTCGCGTTTATCCATCTGAATAGTGCCCTTGGTGAAGGGTATCCGGTCTTTATCATCCCCATAAACCCAATCAGGGATGGTATCGTGCTTGGTGCGCATTTCCTTTGTTCCCATGCCCCGGATGGTCAGGGCGCGATGGAGAACAAATATCCGTTCGGCAACCGCGTCGAGCTCCCGGCCCGACTTCTTGTCCCCTGTAACCAGACTGTAGAGCATGGACTCGATGGAATCATCCCCCCTGTAACCGCGCTCTTTAAGCGGCGATGCGGACCACGGCCCCATCCAGTTGCAGATGGGAATCGCGTCATGCAGCTCCTTTCTAAGCAGCGACCATTTTGCCATCCTGGCCTTATAGACGTTCATCGGCGTGAATGCACCCGGTGCATCGACCGCTGCTTCGGAGCCCCAAAGTTCGGCTGCCAGTTTTTTCTGGACCTCCAGCGGAAGCCCGTTCCGGATGAAATTGGTGTGGGAATGGCACTGGGAGTCGCGATTATATTGCGTGTTGATGATAACACCGCATTGCCCCGCATCTTCGTTGGAATGATGCTTCGGATGCCCGAGTTTCCAGTATTGCTGGTTGCGATCGCTCTTCCAGTCCGCTTCGGCGATTCCCCACCGATCGAGCATGTACCCGGTCCCAAGCCCCAGGGCCGTTGCCAGCTCACCTTCCCTGCCAGCGATCCTTGGAAGCAGTTCGAATAAAAAGGCGGGATCACCCTTTTCAAACTTATCCCAGGAATACCTCTGGAATTCCTTTTCACCGACCTTGCTCTGAATGATACCTTCGGTGTAGCATTTTTTAAAGTCACGCTGAAGCTGGCCGTAGTTGTCCCATATTCCGAGGTCATCGGCAAGGTGCATGCCCACCATGCACGCTTCGATGGAAGTCTTGCCCTGAGGACCATCCGGGAAGTTTTTGAAAAACAACTTCCCCAACATCATTCGGACACAGGTGCTCTGACCGGTCTCCGGAATGCCGTATTTTGAAGTAACGGTCGGGACTTTGATCAGGGTGTGACACCGGATGGGACAGCTCGTGCAGCCGTTGCCCCTCACGGTATGCTGCCAGGCACTCTCGCCCAGAAAATAGGCGGCATTGTTTGATCGATAAGCGATTCGATTGAGAATGTGCGGATCACAGGTTCCGGTATCGACAGGCGGGTTTGCGGCGCCCCATTGTCTGCTCCTTGACGCGACCCAGCGGGTGGCCGGATCGTAGTACTCGGCCCAGGGCTGCGGGCTGTTGGGTACCACGTGCTGATTGTTGGCGCCGATGAGCGACAGATGGTACTTGACCACCTTTTCCCATTCCTCTTTGTTTCCTCCGATACGGATGCTGCCGGTGCCCCGGACGCCGATGGCTTTCAGGTTCTTGGCACCCAGCACTGCGCCGCCCGCGGCGGAATGAGAAACCGAGTTGATGATAACGGACATGGGGACCCTGTTTTCACCGGCCTGACCAATCGCGGCCACGCAAGCCTCGGCACCCATTTGTCTGGAGATTTCATAGGTGGTCCGCCGGATGCCCTGCCCCCAAAGCGGACGGGCATCCCTGATTTCAGCCTTACCGTCGGAAATCGCGAGCCAGACGGGATGCTCGGCCCTGCCTTCCAGGATGACGGCGTCAAACCCGGCATATTTCAGTTCAGCGGCAAAGTGGCCGCCCATGTGCCCTGTTCCGACCAGGTGTTTCGGCCAGCAGGTCGGCCACAGCGTGGTGATGGCGGTCCTTCCGCTACAGGGAGCGCTGGTGCCGGCCAGAGGACCGGTGGCAAAGACGATTTTATTTTCGGGATCAAAAGCCTTTATGTTGGCCGCAACTTCATCCCACAGGACTTTGTATCCTATTCCCGTGCCCCCGATATAGTCCTTGTATTTTTCGACGGTGTCTTCCGTGGTGATGCGCCCTGTAGATAAGTCAACCCGCAGGACTTTTCCAGCCCATCCTCCATATTGCGCCATTTCCGCACATCTCCTTTACGCCGTTTTTATTGGTGGCAATCCCCGCATGCCTGGAGCCTGCTCAACGCAGGAGTTATCCGGGGCGGCACCCTGCCGGTCAGGTCAATCCAAGACACATACGTCAGGGCCTCGGCCGGACAGGCTTCAACGCATTTTGGCTTGCCGTCGCACAGAAAACATTTGGTAGCCTTTTTTGTGTCCTCATCGAATGAAATCATCTCCCAGGGGCAGGCTTTCAGACATACTTTACAGCCGGTGCACTTGGCGGGATCAATGACCCTGGCGTTGGTGGGTGGCTTCACCTCGATGGCTGCATTGGGGCAGGCGTCGGCACAGGGGACGGGATGCGGGCACTGTTTGCAAAAGTCCTGAACGATCAGCCCGGTTTGCCAGTCTCCGTGGCTGCGCTGCCCGGTGTGGAGCCCCGATGGACCGTAATTCAGATTTCGCCACACTTTGATGCGCGACAGCGTGGGGGAAGCTTTCCCGTCATTATATTCGGTGCAGGCGAGCTCGCATCTGCGGCAGGCAACACATTTCGTGGGGTCCGCGATCACCAGTCCATTGGCCTGCTCCGTGATGATCAACGGGGCACCCATTCCGGTGCCGACCCCGAAACAGGTCCATGATGCCATTCCGGCGATTGTAGCCCCGCAAAGTTTGAGGACAGTCCTTCTTGAAAGAGGCTGCCCCGCCGCGATCACATCAAAAACCTGCTCGGCGATTCCACTATCTTCAGTCAGCGATTTCATGAGGATGATTACTCCTGTGAGGTTAACCTTTTTTAAAACATTATTTGCGGAAAAACAAGGCGGATTTCCCGGCCACTTCAGGGGTATTGTCTTCCAGCCTCTCAGGCCCGGGATGTAACCGTCGGGCTGCGAGGAGACATTTCACGATAAGCGGCCTGGGCGCGCCGCTGATTTCTGAGGGTGGAGATCAGATCATCGCGTCCCAGGGTGTCCATTTTTAATGTCATGAAGGTTTGGATATTCTGTACTCCGCCCGGGCCAGACATTGCCGCACCGGCAGCCTCCACGAAAAAAGGCTGCGATATCGGCGGAATCTCCGCTTCAGCGGTATCCGGACTGTGCTTTGGGGCGTCGATGCCCTCATCGTTTCGGTCCATCATCCAGAAATAGCCGTCAGTATCGGTTTTTGCACGATCTCCGGTGGCGTAGGTCCCGGAGAATTTCGAAAAATGGATGCTTTTAAACCGGCCGGGCGCGCCGTAAAACCTTCTCATCAACCCGGGCCACGGTCTGTTGATGACCAGCCATCCGTCAGCATCGAGAGCCGTTTGATCGGGATTGTCCCGGATGATTTCCGGTTCGATCCCAAAGAAGGGCAGGGCGGCTGATCCGGGCTTGCAGGGCGTGGCTCCGGGAAACGGGCTGATCCCGATGCCTCCGGTTTCGGCCTGCCACCATGTCTCCACGATCGGGCATTTCCCCTGACCGATCGTGTCACGGTACCATATCCAGAGTTTGGGATCCATGGGGGAACCGGCCGATCCCAACAGCCTGAGCGTGCTCAAATCATGCCGTTCGGGCCGGTGATTTCCGGATTTCATCAGGGTGCGCAGGGTTTTGGCTGCGGTATAGAAAATGGTTACCCCACATTTCTCGACGATCTCCCCGAATCGATCGGGATAAGGATGGTCAGGTCCGTCTTCACACAAGAGACTTGTGGTGCCGTTAACCAGCGGGCCATAAACAGTATAGCCGTGCCCGGCGTCCCATCCGATATCCGCCGTACACCAGAAGATGTCCTGCTCTCGGATATCAAAAATCCATTTAAACGTCTGCATGACATAAACCAGATAACCGGCCGTGGTGTGCAGTATCCCCATGGGCTTATCGGTAGTGCCGTTGTAGTGGATAAAAAGAGGGGCCTCCGCGTCCATCATCACGGGGGAGCAGTCATTGGAAATATCCGGGTCACCGATCTCATCGTCCCACCAGAAATCCCGTCCCTCGCACAGGGTTGATTCCATACCGGGTCTGCGAACGACGATCACATTGATGATGTTGGGACAGGACAGCAGCGCGATATCGG
>CAIVVZ010000530.1 GCA_903909505.1 uncultured Desulfobacteraceae bacterium | reverse complement strand
TCTCGCGTGTCCAGATCGTGCGGTGATGGTTCATGGAAAATCGCCGGTAGGTATCCGCGTCTCGCGGGAGCATCTGGAGCGTGAATAGATCCGCCTCGCAGGACAGCAACAACTGACCGACCTGATTGGCCAGATTGATGGCCTGAAGCTCGATGGACTCCAGTGCCCGCTTTTCCAGTTGCATCGTGCTGCTGGCAATCGCGCTCTGGCCGATTTTCCAGGTAGAGTGCCAGGTATACGCGCCCAGCACAGCCAGCGGAACGATCGAGAGCAGGAGAAACGCCAGAATGAATTTTTTTAATATCGAGAATCGAAACATGGGAACGACTTATTCGGTTTTTGCTTGTGATACCTGGATTTCCTCAAAAATTTCATCCGTCACGTCCAAGATCTCCATTGGGGGATTGTATCCGATAATGGCAGCGGTTTTCAGGTTGAGTGCAATACGTAGCGGATCTTCGAATAATTGTGGCAAATCCCGTGCTTTGGCTCCGTTAAAAATTTTGGCGATGGTCTCGGCATGATAGCGGGCGACATACTTGAAGCATGCCTGGGAGATACTCATCAGCACGCCATATCGGACTTCTTCGGAATTCTGCTGGGAAAAGGTCGGAATGCCCTTTGCGTTCAATGGCGCCAGCAAGACGGGCAGATTGTCAAGAGTCATGCCGCGGTGGGCCGTAATATAAACAGCATCCACCTTGGCGGCAATTTCGGTGTAGCATTTGTTTATGGCGTCTTTGGCTTCACGCATGCTGGTATTTGCCGAAGGAGCATGACACGTGATGATTTCGTAACCGTGCTCGGCTGCGCTTTTTTTTACATCGTCGATACTGGCATAGGATTTACCTGCCGATGTTTCCATATCATATACAAGCCCCAGTTTTTTAAAATGAAATGCATTGTAAAATATCTTCAATTGAAGCTGATAGCGGGCGGGATCGACCCGGGCATTGATGTGGTCGAAACCCGAATCATTGATGCTCCTGGCGATGCCGGAATTGATCGGGTTGCTGGCGGATATGACCACGGTGGGTACTGCATGCTCATTATTTGCAAAATCCTGACCGGCCCAGGTGCCCATAGCCAGCATCAAGTCGATATCCTTTGTTTTGTTCATCCGTTTAAGGGCGGCGCTTCGATTGTGCTTGCGCAGATTCTCATTCCAGTTGCCGGACCAGTAGGCATCAGAGACAAATTGGATATAATCGCTTTTGATGTTGCGGCATAACCATTGCCACATGTGAGTGGTATCGCTTCGACCGGAGAAATCAGGGATGGAAAATCTATTCAGCCATCCGATGTCGCTCAAAGCAATGGCAAGCGCCTTCAGGTTGTCGGGGTAATTGGTATAGGGTCCACCCTCATAATAGGCAATTCGCCATTTTTTGCCCTGATTCAGAACAGGATTCAGGGGGAAATCCTGCTTATCAGCCGCAGCACAGTCCGGTGAACAGGGTGCAAATAAAATGATAAAAACCCAAAATACCCATCGATACAAATTCACCTCCATCAGGTTTTTCATCTGAGGCGATATCCGCTTCAAATGACTGATTTCGAAACAATCTTGCAACGGTTGATAAACGATTCGAAAAGACAGAGCATGTCATCGTTTTTACGCAGCATGAGCTCCGGATGCCATTGCACCAGGTCCATGGGCAGGGTTTTGTGCTCGGCCGCCTCGATCACCCCGTCCGGGGCCCGGGCGGTGATGATCAGATCCTTGCCGGGGTCTTTGATGGACTGATGATGGCGGCTGTTGACCATGAGCGTGGGACCGAACAGGTCGAAGAGCCTGGAGCCGGGCGCGATGGTCACCGGATGGTTCACATCGAAGGAAAGCGTATCCTGCATGTGTTGCAGGGTAGGGGCCGAAAACTGGGAAGGAATGTCCTGGAAAAGGGATCCACCCAGGGCCACATTGATCAACTGGATTCCCCGGCAGATGGCCAGTACCGGCTTCCGGCAAGCCATAACTTCATGAAGTACGGCCATTTGAAACCGGTCAAGATCCGGGTCGGCCGGTCCCATCGCGCTAATCTCCTTTTCGCCGTAGAATGCGGGATCGACATCGATGCCGCCCGTGAAAAGAAACCCGTCGGCTTTTTTGACCAAAATGGGGATGAACTCCCGATTCTGCGTAAAGGGAAGAATCATCGCCAGACCGCCTGCCTTTTCCACGGCTTCGGTATAAGTTGCTGAGATGTTATTGGCCAGAATGCCGAAGCGATTGATTTCCGTGTGCGCCACGACGGCGATGATCGGTTTCATTGGGATTTACTTCAATTTAGGATCCAGCGCGGCCCGCAGGCCGTCGCCGAAAAGATTGAAAAATAAGACGGTCAGGAAAATGGCGATGCCGGGAAAAATAGTCATGTGATCCGCCACCCCGATGTAATCCCGGCTTTCCGCCAGCATGGCGCCCCATTCCGGTGTGGGCGGCTGGGCGCCGAGACCCAGAAAGCTCAGGCTCGCCGCCGTAATGATGGAGGTGCCGATGCGAAGCGTAAAATAGATGATCACGCTGCTGAGCGTGCCGGGCATGATGTGCACGAACATGATGCGTTTTTTGGAAGCGCCGATGCTTCTCGCGGCCCGGACATACAGGCTTTCCTTGAGGGCCAGGGTGCTGCCGCGCACGATGCGGGCAAAGGTGGGCATGCTGAATACGGATACGGCAACCACCACATTCACGAGGCCGGGACCCAGGATGGCGACGATGGCGATGGCCAGTAAAATACCGGGAAAGGCGAACAGAACATCCGATGTCCGCATGATCAGGCCGTCCAGAAACCCGCCGAAAAAGCCGCTGATGAGCCCCAGGGTGACGCCGGCCAGTGCGCCGATCAAGACCGATGTAAACCCCACGGCAAGGGATATCCGGGCGCCGTAAATAATCCGGCTGAGGATATCCCTGCCGTACAGATCGGTTCCGGCCAGATGGTCCGCGCTGGGCGGCATCATGGAGAGGCTGTAATTGGTCAGAAACGGGTTATAGGGAGCGATGAGCGGCGCGAAAGCCGCCACCAGCACCAGGATCACGATAAACACGCCCGCAACCATCGCGGTTTTGCGTTGCCTGAATTTATGAAAAAATATTCCGAAAGGGGTCATTTTGATTTCTGTCATACATACTTTCTCAGGTGTTCAGTCCGTCGTCCATAGCCTATAGCCCTTCTTATTCATATCGGATTTCCGGATTGATCAGGGCATACACCATATCCACCAGAAGACTGATAAAAACAAAATGAAAGGAATAAAGCAGCAGCAGGGCCTGCAGCACGGGATAGTCCCGCACGGCAACCGCTTCGATCATGAATCGGCCCATGCCCGGCCAGGCAAAGACCATCTCCACCACCACGGAGCCGCCTATAAGAAACCCGAACTGAAGACCGATCATGGTGACAACCGGGATGAGGGCGTTTCGAAAGGCATGTTTCCACATCACCAACTGTTCGCTCACTCCTTTGGCCCTTGCCGTGCAGATGTATTCTTCATCCAGCACGTCCAAAAAAGCCGATAGTGTAAATCGGGCCATGATGGCGGCCACGGTGGCACCCAGGGTAATGGACGGCAGGATCAGCTCCGAAAATTTTCCGGTATATCCGGTTACCGGAAGCCAGCCCAGATACACGGAAAAAAGCTGGATCAACAAAAGCCCCAGCCAGAACTGGGGAATGGAGATACCGGATACCGAGACGATCATGGCGGTATAGTCCTGCCATTTGCCGCTGTAAATGGCGGCAATGGCCCCAAAAAAAACACCGAACAGCACCGACCAGGCCATTCCGGCAACGGCCAGAATCATGGTCGGCGGATAACGCAGGGCGATCTCATCAAAAACCGGCAGTTTGGACTTCAGGCTCATGCCCAGATCGCCCCGGAACACCTTGCCCATATATGTTACATACTGCGCTAAAAGGGGGCGGTCCAGTCCCAGTTCCCGGCGAATATTTTCGATGGTTTCGGAGTCGGCATCCTGACCGGCCATCATGCGGGCGGGGTCTCCGGGCAGAAGACGTACGAATCCGCACGCCAGAATGGAGACCACCACCAGCACCGGTATGATGGCAAGGAGCCGTTTAAGGAAATATTTCAGCATCGTGAAAAATGACCGCGATTAATCCGTCATCTCCGCATCTTCCACAGAAAAGTTGCCATCGCCCAGCGGATAAATTCCCTTAAGTTTTTTGTTCTTGGCAGCCACCAGGGTTTCCACTAAAAGATATCCCCAGGGCGCCTTCTCCCAAACGGTGTCCTGAGCCTTGGCATAGGCCTCTTGGCGAATCTTGGGATCCGCGGAAGCCAGACCGGCTTGAATCAGGTCATCCAGTTCTTTGTCTGAAAAGAATCCGTAATTGGTAAGGGGAGGAAACGACGCGGTCGCCAGTAGGGGACGGATTCCCCAGTCCGCATCACCCGTGGAAGCAGACCATCCCATAAAGGCGATAAATGGGGGCACATTGGGGTCATCCGCCCGGTGGCTTTCCAGCTTGTTGAAATAACTGGCCATGTCCATGGATTGAAGTTCTCCGGTGATGTTGATCTCTTTAAGCTGCTGTTGGACCATTTCCGTTGCGCGCAGCCGGTTGGATGCGTTGGGGGTCAGGAATACGACATTAAACCCTTTTTCATAACCGGCTTCCTTCATCAGCGCCTTTGCTTTTGCCAGATCATGGGGCCAGACGGACTGTTTTTTATAGTACTGAAGATCGGGGGGAATGATGGAATCCGCTTCAACGGCGGCGCCGCCGAAGGCAATGCGGATAATGGCCTGTTTATCCAGCGCATAATTGATGGCCTGGCGCACCCGCTGATCGGAAAGGGGTTTGTATAGGGTGTTTAAAACCATATACCGCTCGATGATGGAAGGCCGCTTGATGATGTCGATGTTCTTGTCATTTTCAACAACCTTGAGAAGCTCGGGCGGCATGGGATAGATGTACTGGGCCTGACCGGCACGAAGCATGGCAAGCCTGGATCCGCTTTCCGGAATAGGCCGGAATGTAATGGAATCCACCTTGACAGGTCCTTTCCAGTATTCCGAATTCTTCCTGACCTTGACATAATCTCCCGAAACCCACTCGACAAAGATAAAGGGACCGGTTCCAACGGGATTCTTGCTCACATCATCCCCGTATTTTTGAATGGCGGCAGGGCTCATGAGCAGAGAACCCGGATGGGCGACGGCATTGATAAACGCGCCGAACGGCTCTTTTAATACGAATTTGACGGTGGCATCGTCCACGACAACCAGTTCCTTGACGGGCTTCATCAGGCTGCTTCGCTTGTATTTTCCGCTCATCAGCCGTTCAATGTTCACCCGGACAGCCTCGGCGTTAAAGGGCGTGCCGTCATGGAACTTGATGCCCTTGCGGAGTTTAAAGGTAAACTCCGTGGCCGCATCGTTAAACGTATAACTTTCGGCCAGAAGGGGAATCACCTTCAAGTCTTTGTCAAAACCCATAAGGCCCTGCAACATGGTTTTTTCAATCGCGCCGGAATAGGTATCCGACGTGTCATGCGGGTCCAGGGACTTTGCCGTGGATTCGGATCCATAAATGATGTCTTTGGATGCGGCAAAGGCAGGGCCGGACAACAGCAGAAAACTCAGCAGAATCAGGGTCGTCTTTTTAACGTTCATACATTTTCTCCTTGTCGAATCTTGATTGTTGATACCGATGTCACTGATTTCAAACAGATATTCCCTCGTGTCTCAAAGATCTTGATTATAGACAGATATCCTATGGGTGTCCATTCTTTGTTTTGGAAAGATTAACAAGTTATGATCTGGTGTTCCAGATATCTCCAAACCCCCGCCTGACTCGAAAAGACAAAGTCGCTTATGGCGGGCTGTTTCTTACTGGTTAATCTGTATATCAGATTGATATCCATAAGCTTGTTAGCATTCCATGATTAATTTATCAACCAATCTTGTTGCTCGGTACACCGTTTTCCTGACTGAAAATGGTGTAGAAAACAGCAAACGTCATTTGGGCGGTTTTGCAGGAGGCTCTGACAATAAAAAAGAGTTGACAATGAAATATATCTATTGATATCTATCAAACGATATTTAATCAAAACGTTCATTCACAGGATCATTCGAGACATGCCGCCCAAACCAAAATTTACGAAGGAGGACATTGTGGAAGCCGCCTTCAACATTGTCCGTGAGCAGGGCTGGGAGGCGCTCACACAACGGTCCATCGCCCAAAAGCTGAATGCCTCCATCGGGCCGATTTACTCTTCTCTCAAATCCATGGCCCATCTTGAAGAGGCGGTGATCGAAAAAGCATACGAACTACTGCTCCACTACTCGATCAACACCCGCAAAGAGAATGGTTTATCCTTTCCGAGCCTCGGATACGTTCTTTTCGCAAAAAATGAAAAGAAACTGTTCAAATGTTTCTTTGATGAAAAACATACAAAAACTCATAAAAAATACAGCCAGCGCTTGTGGCAAACCCTTCGCGAAGCCGTAAAAAATAATCCCGATTATATGGAATTGTCTGATCGCCAGAAAGAGGGCCTCCATCAGAACATTGTAATTTTCTGCTACGGGCTGGCCATCCTGATCAATATTTCATTCTACGACGAATTTACGGATGAAGAGATCAGTGCGATGATTTTGAACGCGAAGCGGATGTTCGTGGACGGATTCAAGGATGCGTGTTGACGAACCGAAAATGATAACATATGAATCGAAAAGGAGAAATGAATGAACTCAAGCTTCTTCCAACGGATGTGCCCGCAGTCGTTTCTCAGGGGATGTATTGTGCTTTGTGCGGTTCTGGCCTTCACCGTCAGCGGCGCCACGCAAACAGCATACGCGGCGCCGAAACAGGGTGGCAGCCTGCAGGTGGCGGATGAGATCGATGCCACGGGATTTGATGCCATTAAGACAAGAACCATGGCGGGCATTGGCGGAATGGCGGCAAACCTGGTGATGGAGCGGTTGTTCGAGATGGACAAGGACAGCCAATTGATTCCGGTTCTGGGATTGTCTGCCACACCGTCGGCCGACGGCAAAACCTGGACCATCCGACTCCGCGAAGGCGTATCCTTTCACGACGGCACCCCGTTCAATGCCGATGCCGTGGTCCGGCACTGGCAGCGTATTTTGAATCCGGAAAACCGCTATAGCGCCCTGATACTCCTTCGTCCCATCACATCGGTTGAAAAAACCGGTGACTATGAAGTGCGCTTCCACCTGGCTCATCCCTGGCTGTCGTTTACGGCCTCGCTGGCTTCACCACACGGATTTGCGGCCCTGATTCCCTCCCCCAAGGCCGTGGTGGACGACGTCCAGAATCGAGCGCCCGTGGGCACGGGCCCTTTTGTTTTCAAGGAATGGAAGAGCGGTGATCGCATCATTCTGACGCGGAATCCCCATTACCGGCAGGCGGGAAAACCCTACCTGGATGAGATTGTCCTGCGGACCATCCTGGATCATGAGACCCGGTATGCAGCGGCCGTCTCCGGCCAGGTGGACGTAATGATTACCGACCGGCCCAATCATGTCAAGAGCTTGAGCGAAAACCCGAAATTCGCCGCCATTCTCCGTGAGCCCGCCGGTGCCTATATACTGGCTTTGAACACATCAAAGCCCCCCCTGAACGACGTGCGGGTTCGCCGCGCCTTCGCGTATGCCTGGGATCAGGAAAAATACCTGAAAACCTCCTATAAGAATATCATGAAATATACTGAAAACTGGTATGGGGATGCACTCAGTTGCGATGAAACCGGATACCTGCATCCTGATCTGGAAAAAGCAAAGGCCTTGATCGCCGAATAAGGAAAACCCGTGGAGGTGGCATACCTTCACTCGCCGACGGTCCGGGGGCGTGAAACCGGCGAAATATTGCAACAGATGCTCAAACCCATCGGAGTCGGCGTGACACTGGTTCCCGCGGACTGGGCCGCAATTACCAAGCAAATATTCAGCAAAGAGTATGACATTGCCACATGGGGCATTTTGGGATCGGATGAAATTGAACCCTACACAATGGCGGCGTTTCATTCCGAGAGCCCATGGAATATCACCCGATATGCGAATGAAGAAGTGGACAAACTGCTTCTTGCTCTGCGCACGAGCATGGACCCGGCGGAGCGGAAAGCGGCATTTTGCAGGATTACCCGGCAAGTCAATCACGATGCGCCATTTCTCTACTTGTGCGCGCCGATACACTATGCTTTTGCCGGCAAGGATCTTAAAAATCTGCCCAAATGGCGGTACGGATTCCTTCCACTCGCGGATGTCTGGATAGACAGGTAGGGCCGGCATGAATCAACCTCCCGCACATGCCTTCAATGCACTTGTAGCCCGATATCTGGGGGGACACCTGCCGGAAGAGATGGCTGCGGCCATCTCTTTCCCGGCATTGCCCGCTGATGTAAAACGCTTCATCTCGCGCATGCTGATTCTTATGCAAAAAACCGATTTTCCGGTAACGGACTTCACCCCCACGCTCATCTGGCAGCTTTCCAACATCATGCCCGGGTTTCTGCCCTGTGCATGGAGCGGCCGGGCGCCTCCATTGACGCTCCCTAAACGCAACGCAAAAATCGATGCCTATGTTGTCAAACATCCCTGGCCCGACAGGCTGGTGAATCCCGTGTTTGTGGATATGGGTTGCGGTTTTCCGCCGATCACGACCTTGGATGCGGCGGCGGCACTTTCGGGTTGGCGCGTTTTCGGTGTCGATCGATCCTTTTTCGACTATGTCGTCTATGAAGCAGACGGCAATTATGCCTGTTTCAACGGGCAGGGGGTGTTTCAGTATTTTCAGCCCAGAATGGACCTTGCCGGGATCCGGATGTACCAGAAGCCGGCGGAAGTCCGTTTGCGATTCGAGAAGATCTTCGATGATTTGCATCCCCTGTTGTCCAAGGCGCCGGATCAGAACTCGGACCAGAACTCGGACCAGAACTCGGATCGGGCCAGCAAAACCGTGGAGAAGAACGGACACACACTCGTTCACCATCCCATTCGAAATTATGAAGCACTCAATGTCACATTTATCGAGTCGGAGATGGAAGACGCACGGGTCCCTCCCGCACATGCCATCCGGTGCATGAACACCCTCATTTATTTTGAACCGGAAACCCGGCAACGCATGCTGGCGCGGGCCGGGGTACTGCTCGCCGATAGCGGCATCCTGATTGCGGGGGCCAATCTGATGAGTGGCGCCTGTTGCCGTTATACCGTCTATAAAAGAGACAACCGGACCCTGGAACCGACGGAATTTGCCTTGGGTCTGGACAATCTGAGGCCCATCAGTGTCATGCCGTGGTACACCCTGCATGATGATGACCCAGAGGCCATGCTGCTTGCGGACGTGATCCGGCAGGTCCGCGCCGACAGGTCCTTCTGGCGGGGTTTCACGGAACGCCTGGACGTGCTGATGGCGCACCATGACCTGTTTCAGCGCCACGCCAATGGCTTCCTTTATGCCACGGAAGGCGGGGCGCCGGCAGCGGATTTTGCGCAAAAGGCTTCCCGGCTGTGGCGGCAGATCGAGGCAGAAGGCTTTGCCGATGGCGCTGTGGATGCACTGAACCGCGCGGGATACACGGCCTGGAAAAATCCGGTGGGAGACATTGCGATCCGGCCGAATTTTTGCTCTCTCAACCTTCCGGACCGGGAATAAGGCTGCTTTTCATGACATTCCTCAGGCGAAAGCTGCTTCATTTTTTATTAACCGTTCTGATTGTGTCGGCAATCACCTTTGCCATGATCGATCTTCTGCCAGGAGACGCGGCCATCGTGTTCACCGGCCCGGAGGCATCGGTTGAAACCGTTGCGGCGATCCGTCATGAAATGGGGTTGGACGCCCCTGCCATCGTGCGCTATTTTCGCTGGATCGGGCGTGCCGTAAGCGGTGATCTGGGTTTGTCCATGGTCACACGGGAACCGGTGTGGGATGCCCTGGTGGAGCGATTGCCCGTCACCCTCGAACTGCTGCTGTTTGCCCAGTTGATGGCGCTGTCCCTGGCGATCCCCACGGCCATGATCTGCGCGGGAAAGCCAGGTGGTACGATCGACAGGATTTTGACCACCCTGGGTTTTGCATCCCTTTCCATTCCGAATTTCGTGATGGCCATCCTTCTGGTCTTTTTTTCGTTTTGCGCCTCGGGTGGCTGCCGGCAACCAGCTTTGCGCCGCTTTCAGACGGGCTGGCGGCGAACGTGCGAAGCCTGCTGCTTCCGGGCCTTAGCATCGCGCTGGTGGAGTGGGTCATTCTCTTTCGGGTCCTTCGCAGTGATCTGATTACCACCCTGGGGGAGGACTTCATCCTCATGGCGCGCTCAAAAGGACTGAGCAGCGCCCAGGTCCTGTTCCGGCACGCCCTCCGCCCTTCCTCTTTCAACCTGCTTACGGTCATCGGACTCCAGATGGGCCACCTCATCGGCGGGGCCCTTGTTGTGGAAACGATTTTCGCTCTGCCGGGCATCGGTCGTCTACTTGTGACGGCCATCTACTCGCGGGACATTTTCATGATACAGGGGTGTGCGCTCTGGATCACCCTCGGATATGTGAGCATCAACCTGCTCGTGGACGTCTTGTATGCCGTCTTGGACCCGCGCATTCGACTGGAGCGCGCCAATGTCTGATGGCGGTACAATGAGGAGGAAAGCCGTGTTCTTCCGCTTGCTGACCTTCTGGATGCCGCTGACATGGCTCCTGTTCGTCGCTCTCTGTGCCGTAACGGCCGGATGGATGCCCATGCCCGCGCCCGATATCATGGACTATGACCATCAGAACGCTTTGCCGGGAACCGTGGTCATACTGCCGGAGATCATTGACGGGGGGACCATGTCCGGAGCCCGGAGCCGGGTCTGCTGGCTCGGTACGGACGCCATGGGCCGGGACATGCTTTCCCGGGTCATCATCGGGGCCAGGGTGTCGCTGGCGGTGGGGGTCACCGCTCCCCTCATCGGTCTGGTCATCGGCGGGTTACTCGGCATGGTGGCGGGATATTTCCGCGGCGTTACGGAATCCATCATCATCGGATTCATGGATGTGATCCTGGCCTTTCCGGGACTCGTGCTGCTGCTGGCCGTGGGATTTTATTTCGGCACCCACCTGTGGACATTGATCCCGTCTCTGGGGTTTCTCTCGGTTCCGGCCTTCTGTCGGGTTTCCCGGGCAACTACCTTGCAACTGGCCGGCCGGGAGTTCGTGATCGCCGCCAAAATGATCGGAAACAACAATAGCTCGATCCTGGTCAGGGAAATCCTTCCCAATGTAGCCATTCCCCTTTGCGTTTACGGTCTGATCATCATGGCCCTGATGATTGTGGTGGAAGGCGTGCTGAGCTTCCTGGGCCTGAGCGTGCCGCCGCCGACACCGAGTTGGGGCGGGATGATCGCTGCGGGGCGGGAGGTGCTCGGCGAAGCCCCTCACGTGTGTCTGATTCCGGCGATGGTCCTTTTCCTTACCGTGTTGTCGCTCAATGTGCTGGGCGATACCCTGCGGGGGTGGACCCGGCCGCAATGACAGAGACACTACCGCTCAAACCGCGTCTGGAAACGCCAAACCCGAAGCCCGAAATCCTTCTCCGGGTGGCGGACCTGAGCGTCCGGATCGATACCCGAAAAGGCATGGTGCGTCCCGTGGACCGTGTGTCGTTTACCCTTGCGTCCGGTCGGACCCTCGGTATCGTTGGTGAGTCCGGGTGCGGCAAAACGATGCTATGCCGCGCGCTGATCCGCCTCCTGCCGCCGGGGGGGCATATCGTCCGGGGCGCGGAGATGCGATTCAACGGAGTCGATATGGAAGTACTTTCGGAAAAGGTCCTGTGCCGCATCAGGGGCCGGGATATGGCCATGGTTTTCCAGAACCCGATGACTGCCTTGAACCCTGTCATGCGCGTGGGAAAACAGATCGGCGAGAACCTGCGCCTGCACACCATCACGGCACGAAAAGACGTGCGCGACGCCGTGGTGAACTGCCTCCGCCAGGTGGGGATGCCGCATCCGGATCGATATGTGGACTGCTACCCCCATCAGCTCTCGGGCGGCATGCGCCAGCGAGTAGTGATCGCGGTGGCCCTGTGCTGCCGGCCCAAGCTGCTCATTGCCGACGAGCCCACCACGGCTCTGGATGTAACCGTTCAAGCGGAGATACTAAGACGTTTCGACCGGCTGCAAGTCAAATATGGCATGGCCATCATCCTGGTCACCCATAATCTGGCCATTGCCGCCAACCACGCGGACGAGGTGGCTGTCATGTACGGGGGTAAAATCGTCGAGCATGCCCCGACCGACGTGTTGTTCAGCCGGATGCGCCACCCCTACACCCGGACCCTCATGGGCGCCGTCCCCCGTTTGGACGCACCCGCGGGCGAACCCTTCAGGACGATCGAGGGACAGCCGCC
>CAIVVZ010000529.1 GCA_903909505.1 uncultured Desulfobacteraceae bacterium | reverse complement strand
CGAATCAACAGCACTCAGTCTGGACATGGGACGCCTTTCCGCCGATGATATCGATGTCATGATTCGCCGGGTTGAAATTGTAAAAGATGTGCTTTGGTGCCTGAAATCCGAGATACTGGAAAACCTATCCCGAATTCAGGAGCTGATGCATCCGGAGAACATCTTTCCGTCATTCGGTGTGATCAGCGTTTTTAAAAAGATCAATGCCGTACTCAACAGCATTGATCGCCTGGAAGTCCGGGGTCGGGATTCCGCCGGCATATCTCAGGTGTTTATTCTGGATGGCCCGGAATATGAGCGGTTTCAGCGCGCAGTTGAAGCTCGAGGATTATCCCTGGAACTATCGACCCGGACCAACCAGGAAATCCTTTTAAACCGGGGGATCAGCCTGCGCGAGTCCCGTCAACAGGAAGGGGCAATTCGTGTCTCGGTGGTCTTTACGTATAAAGTGGCTGCGGAAATCGGACGACTGGGGGATAACATTGCGTTTATCCGCCGACAGATCCGCGAGGATGAAATCCTTCATCTCATTGCGGCAATTCCCTGCTGTTCCCTGATGGTGTTTGCCCATACCCGGTGGGCTTCGGTGGGTGCCATATCGCCGGCCAACTGTCATCCCGTGGACAACCGGACATCGAAAATCAGCTTTGATGACGTCGGCGTCATCCAGGCCGCTCTGAATGGGGACATTGACAATTATCAGGAGTTGAAGGCAGCCTTTGAGCAGGATGGGATTCAGATTCCTGCCGACATTACCACGGATACCAAGATCATTCCGCTTCAGATCCATAAGTTTTTAAAAAGCGGGATGAAGATAGAAGATGCGTTCCGGCAGGCCGTAAACACGTTCAAGGGGTCCCATGCCATCTTCATGACAACGGATCTGGCTCCCGGAAAGCTTTTTCTGGCCCAGAAAGGCAGCGGCCAGACCATTTTCGTGGGGCTTTGCGAAGAGCACTACATGCCGGTTTCAGAGGTATATGGTTTTGTCGAAGATACCCATCGATTTTTAAAAATGGATGGGGAAAAGGTCGTTGAAGGGCCGGCGGGTAGAACCCAGGGCCAGATTTTTATTCTGGATCAGGACTCGGGCGGGTCCGTATCCGAGATCAAGGCCATGTACTATAATGGCGCGCCGATAACCCTGGGTGAATCCGATGTTAAAACCACCCAAATCACTTCCAGAGACATTGACCGCCAGAATTTTCCTCATTATTTTTTAAAAGAGATTTCCGAGGCTCCGGCATCCGTTGAAAAAACCCTGGTGAATCGGTGGCGGGTTCATCCGGATACCAGCCTTCCGGCTGTTGTGCTGAGCGACAACGTCATTCCGCCGGAAATCCGGAATGCCTTTGGTCAAAAGTCCATCCGCCGGATCTTTTTTATCGGCCAGGGTACTGCCGGCATTGCAGCCCAGGCCTGCGCGGATATTTTAAATTATTATCTGGATGATCCGAGTATTCAGATATCAGCCATGAAAGCCTCTGAACTGAGCGGATTCAAGCTGTCCAGCCCAGGAGCATCCGAGAACATGCGCGATGTCCTGGTGATTGCCATTACCCAGTCCGGTACCACGGCTGACACCAATCGCACCGTGGATATGGTTCGGGAAAGGGGCGCCAGTACCCTTGCCATCGTGAACCGCCGGGATTCCGATATTACTTTCAAGGTTCAAGGGGTGATGTATACCAGCAGCGGTCGTGACATCGAAATGTCCGTGGCATCAACCAAGGCCTTCTATTCCCAGATCGTTGCAGGCGCGCTGATGGGTTTATTTCTGGCGGGACTTCAGGGAAGGCGGACGCCTGAGTTTATCGCGGAAGAACTCCATCATCTGTTAAAACTTCCGCAGCAGATGCGCCAGATTCTTTCCCTTCAGCAAGGGATTCGCGAATCGGCCAGAAGGCTGGCTCAGACGCGAACCTACTGGGCGGTGGTCGGAAGCGGTCCCAACAAGTCTTCGGCGGATGAAATCCGGATCAAGCTCAGCGAGCTTTGCTATAAAACCATATCCTCTGATTATGTCGAGGACAAAAAGCATATCGATCTATCTTCGGAGCCGCTCATCATCGTTTGCGCAGCCGGGACGCGTGGAGTTGTCATTGGGGATGTCATCAAGGATACGGCAATTTTTAAAGCCCATAAGTCTGCCGTGGTGGTCATTGCCGATGAGGGGGAGGACCGGTTTGAGCCTTACGCGGATGACGTGTTCCATGTTCCGATCGTTCCCCAGCATCTGTCGCCGATCGTCAACACCCTGGTCGGTCATATCTGGGGATATTATGCGGCGCTGGCGATCAATGAAGGCTCTAAACTCTTGTATGATTTCCGCGAAGAACTTCAGCAGACGGTTGATCGATATATTCGGGATGGAATGGATGTGTATGAGCTGGTTCTGGAAAGGCCGTTCCGGGAAAAAGTGGCTGAATTCTATTATTTGTTAAAGAAGAAAAATGAAAAAAAAGGTCTTTGCGCCACGATGGGCTATCAAGCCGGCGCGGATCTGTCCATATTGCTGAAGTACCTTGCCGGAAGACTCCCTGTCTCAGATTTTGAGCTTGATTTTGGAAAGAAGGGGACAGCCCAGCATATGCTGAGTACCCTGTTTGATTCTCTGGGAGAAGCCATTAATTATATGGCCAGACCCATTGATGCCATCAAACACCAGGCCAAAACCGTAACTGTCGGCACCAGCCGGACCATTGAGAAAATCGAAGGGATACTCTTTGACGTTCTGGCGAAAAGCGGATTTGGTATTTCTCAATTAACCAGCAGCAACATTCGGGTCTTAAAGAACCTCCAGGGAATTGTCTCGAAAATCAACGGCGCGATTCTTTACAGTATTGACGGTTTGAATGTTCTGGGAGAAATCACCGATCAGACCACTATATCTGTCAAACAGAAAACCGGTTCCCTTGCCCCCTTGACTTCAAGGGTTGAAACCGATTCGCAGCTTCGGGGCACCAAGCGCATCATTGTCCGGGAAGGAAATGTGTTTATCGGAAGGGGCCGCAATGATGACCGTAATATCATCATCATCCCCATTTTCTCAGCCACTTCCGCCAGCAGCATTAGCAATCTGATGCTGCTTCACATTGCCTTTAAAGATCAGATGCCGTTGCCTGTGAAAATCAAGGCCCTTGGCGGAAAGCATGAGCGGATCAAGAACATTGTCCAGGAAACCAGCGCCTCCTGGAACGACATCTATCTGGAATGGGCCCGCATGGAAGATCTTTTCGGCCAGTCTGCCGAAAAAACAGCGGAATTTATCATTTCTCGGCGGTCCAAGGATTCTAATTTGCTTGAATGAGTTTTAACCACATTGCTGTAGTATTATACCACTCAGAGCCAGGCGTGACGACAGTCGTGTCAATATAATCAAAGAAAATTGTCTGGACATCAACACCAATAACTTGCGGGCCAACAGCCGGTGTAACAGTGGGATCTGCGTTATCCAATAGAATGGCTGTCAAGATGATGTGTGAAGGCGAATTGAATTTTGTAAAAAAATCAAATAAGTTAATTGTTGTATTTGCTGCGAGTTGTTTTTCCAGGCACAAGGTGGTCAGATCCGTCTTGTCAATAGGGGTCCCGCCAGTTGGCGTTCCTTTATCTGCGATGATTTCTACGATTTTCGTAGTGGTACCAAATGGGCCAGTAGTGGAACCATATTTCAACCATGAGCTGGTGACACTCATCGCGCCAGCAGTACCTGTAACAATATCAACTTTTATGATGAGATCACCTACCAGCACGTTTTTGACCGAAACTACAACTTCTCCGTCATTACTATAGACCGCTTTTTCTTTCCAGGGCAAGGTTACCGTTTTTGTTGTTGTTCCGTCATAATAGTAGATCTTGTTGGCCAATGTACTGGTTTTGGCGTTTACATTCAATGTGACGTTCGCCAATACCTCCTGGCTGCAACAAAAAACCAGTAGAATCAACAACCCAAATCCATAAATTCCTTTTTTCATAGTACCTCCTATTGACCCATTGAAGTGAAATTATATTTTCCTGCAAAATTGCTTCTTAAAAAGATATATCGTCACCATTAAAAATAACTTTAGTAATAATATTTTTCCTGAGTAAGTGGCGTAAAATCGTATGGCTTTTTGCCTGTTAAGAACGGTGTAGCAGGCAAATCGCTACGGTTTCGTCGATGCTGCGGAAATTCACTTCGAACCGAGCACGTGAAGGCTCACTGAGCTTTCACGTGTTTAAGCAGCGTAGAGTAACAAACTCCACTATGGGGATGTAGCGTGGATAGAATAACAGAGGCTTTCTGCTTCAGCAGAGTGGGAACGGAAAAAGAGAAGGGGCAATGTCCCGATTGGAACATTGCCCCTTCTCTTTTAGAACGGATCTCTTAATAAAAGAGGAATTATTTGCTGAACAGTTTGGTGATTGCTGCTGCCTGCGGATGTGCATAAATGAGGATCAGCGCGATGACGAGTGCATAAATACAAAGAGACTCGATCATGGCCAGACCGATCAGCAGGGTAACGGTGACTTTGCCTGAAGATTCGGGATTTCTTGCAATGCCTTCAACCGCGGCTTTTAAACCAAGACCCTGGGCAATACCGCAACCAAATGCTGCTACTGCAATACCGAAACCTGCTGCCGTTACGCATGCGATGAAAAACTGTAATGCTTGTGCTTCCATACTTTCTTTCTCCTTCTGGTTAATGTGAATACATTTGGGCTTCTTCCATTATCCCAAACCTGGTGAACTTTTAATAGAAGTCGGTATGATACGACCTGTTAACATATCGATAAGAGACTGTCTTCTCCGCATCTATTCTTCGGATCAATGCGCATGTTCCATGGCGCCGGTGAAATACATGATCGAAAGCAGAAAGAAAACAAATGCCTGAACCAGCGCCACAAAAATACCCAGCGCCATGATGGGCAGCGGGGCAAAGAACGCGCCAGCCAGGAAGAACAAAATTCCCAGAACCAGTTCATGACCCATCATGTTTCCAAAAAGACGGAAAGAGAGGGACAGGATTCTGGCAAGGTGACCGATGACTTCAATGGGCAGAATAATCGGAATCATCCACCATACCGGGCCGCAAAAATGTTTGATATATTTGATGCCATGGTATTTGACGCCGATGATGTGGGTAAAGATAACAACCGTAAGCGCACAGGAGGCTGTGGTGTTCAGGCTGGCGGTCGGGGGAAAAAAGCCCGGCACCAGTCCAATCAGATTCGAACAAAAAATATAGATGAAAATCGTGGCAGCCAGCGGTAATAACCAGCGTCCTTCCTCACCGGTGACATCCACCATGAATTCTTCGATTCCGGAGATGACCACTTCAAAGAAATTCTGCCCCTTTGAAGGAATCATGCTGATGCTTTTTGTTCCCAGCGCGCCAAAGACGACCAGGAGCGTCATGACAACCCATGAATAAATGACATGGGGATAGGCATGAGCAAAATGTCCCAGACCAATGGCCTCGAATAGCTTGACAAAAAAGAGATAGGGATGTTCCACCTTACATTGCCTCCTTGAAAAAAAGGTTTTTAAGTTCACGAAGCGTGGCGAGCATGATGCTGGCGACAACCACGGAAAGACCGATAAAAAGTCCCAGGGGGTGGACATAATGTCCGGATATCAGGATAAATATGATAAATCCGCTGAGGATGAAGCGTACATAGTATTTGGCCAGAATGACATTGTGGGAGGTAAGATTGGACGGGGTTAGCGATTTTTTCAGGGTCCGGGACAGCAGATGAAAATTGATGGTGACGATCAGCCCCCCGAAAAGAATTCCCCAGAGCATATCGGGACTGGCCAGAATAAAGCCCCCAACGCTCACCCCGGCAAATACCAGCCAGTTGGCCCGGGTGACAAAGGTCAGGAGGCTTTTTTGAATCGAGGTTGTTTCAGTATTTTCTGTCATTGATCGCTCGGATACACTTGATGGTTGTTCATGCATGATTACAAATTTCTGCTTTTGCGAATCGCCAGACCAATGTTGCGGTAACCGGCTGCAATTCCCAGGCAAAGAAAAATAAGGGTCAGCCAGGGGGAACTCTGAAAATATCTATCCAGGTAAATGCCCGCAGCCAGCCCGATAAAAATGGACAGGGCTACCGATAATCCAAGGCTGCTGTAATAGGCCAGTTCCCTGATGTTGCGTCTGGTTTCCCGTTTCATGAAAAAGAACGTCCTTTCGTTCAGAAAGGGTTCAAGCTTCCTGTTTGAAGTTTCCTGCAACTAACATAGGATCATTTTCAAGTCAATGCAAAAAATCAATTTTACGGATATCCATCACCGGCCCGTCCAGGCAGGCATGAAGTCGTTTGGCATCCAGGCTTTTACCCTTGACCGCACAGCCCAGACAGGCTCCCATGCCGCAGGCCATGACGGTTTCCAGGGAAATCTGGCAGGGAATATTCAGGGATTCGGCAATGCCGGCCACACAGGCCAGCATGCCCGAAGGACCGCAGGCCAGAATGATGTCGGGCACTTGTTCTCTGGCGCAAAGCTCCAGAGGGTGGGTGATCAGGCACTGGTCGCCCAGGCTTCCGTCATCCGTGGTGATGGTGACCGGCAGATTCAGGGCGGAAAAATCCGCTTCGCATAAAATATCGGACTTGGATCTTCCGCCCAGAAACAGGATGCAGCGTGACAGGTCAAACTGCTTTTTAAAAAGCCAGGTTGCCAGAAACAGCATGGGCGCAACCCCGATGCCGCCGGCTGCCATAAAAATGCGGCCGCAGTCTGAAGGAATGGAGAATCCATGACCCAGAGGCCCTAGAATGTCCATGGTGTCGCCGGGCTGGCAGAAGGAAAGGCCGCGGGTGATTCTGCCAACGACTTTAACCAGTATTTCAATGCCCTGGAGAATGCCATTTTCAGACTCAATCAGCCGATGGATGGAAAAAGGCCTGCGAAGCAGGGGGTCTGTCTGGTTCGGCAGGCGAAGCATCACAAACTGGCCGGGGATTGCATAGGCATACTGGGAGGAAGTGGTCATCCCGATCCGGTAGCAGGATGAGCCCAGGGGCTGATTCCATAAAATGGTGGCGTTGTCGATATGCATGAGAAGAAGGCTTTTTATGTGATTCCAATAACCGCTGCAAACCGGCCTGTTGATTTTTCTTTTCGGTATGAAAAAAAAAGATCCGTCCGGCACCGGGTGCAGAGGTCGCTGGAAATAATGTGGTTCTTGGGAATTCCTGCCTCTGTCAACTGATCCTTGCTCATGGCCCAAAAATCAAAGCAGTCCGTACGGTTTTTGTATGACCAGAACGCTTTGGGTATTTCGGTGCGGTAATGGATAAATTCCGCACAGCACGGACCCAGGGAAGGGCCGATTCCTGTTAAAAGATTTTTTGGGTCGCTGTCAAACTCCTTTATCATGGCCTGGACCGTGAGTCCAATAATATTCTGAATGGTGCCCCGCCAGCCGGAATGGATATTGGCCACGGCTTTTCGAACCGGATCATAGATCAAGACCGCCTGACAATCCGCGGTCTGAATGACCAGGGATTTTCCCGGAGTATTGGTGATCAGGGCATCCCCGGATTCGGCTTTGCCCGAAGGAAGGCTATTGCTGGAAGAGCCGCATTCGGAATAATTAATAATGGTCGTTCCATGGACCTGATTGGCAAATACAAGTTCGGAATGCCCCATGCAGCCGGAAATGGCCGCGCGGTTTCGAAGAACATGGTCAAGGCTGTCGCCATTCCCCATGCCGACATTCAAGCCCTGATAGCAGCCCTTGCTGAATCCGCCCTGACGGGTAAAAATCCCGTGCCGGATATCCGCATATTCAGACAGGTGGGGAAACTGGTAATAGGAAAGGTTGTGGTTGTGTCGGTGTATCATGGGATTACGCCCTTGCCAGTGTCAAGACATCCACGCGGGTCGCTCCGGACTGGATTAATATCCTGGCGCATTCATCAACCGTTGCTCCGGTTGTATAGACATCATCAATGAGCAGGATATGTTTCCCGGTAGCCCTTTCCGGAGCATTGACCCTGAATGCATTGGCAATGTTTGTTTTTCGGCGGTCCTTGTTCAGTCCGGTCTGTGGATTCGTCCATCGACATCGTACCAGAATGTCCCGGTCTGTTTTCAGGGAGGGAATCCCCGGGTCCGGATGCTGACGGTTCAAGTCAATTAAATGATCGGCCAGAAGAAAAGACTGATTAAATCCGCGCATTCGGTGTTTTCTGGCATGAAGGGGAACCGGAACGACGGTGTCTGGAACGGTCGAAGCTTTTTGCGCGTACACGCCGTAAAAGACGTGCAGCATCAGCAACCCAAAAGGCCTGGCCAGGTGAATTTTGCCGTGAAACTTGAAATCTTGAACCATCTGCTTTAATGCGCCCTCATAGATTCCGACAGCTCGGGCCTGATGAAAATGCCTGGGGGCGCGAATGCAGTTTTCGCAGAGATGATCCTCCCCTTCGAAAGCAGTAAAGACGGCGCCGCACCGACAGCATAAAGGGGATTGGGCCGGTTGAAAATCCATTAAACAGGTCGAACACAAAAAGCGGTTCATGGCCTGCCTGAAGGTTAATGCAAGGGTTACACAAAGTTTTTCATTCGTTTGAGGGGTCGGACGCATAAAGGCCCTGCAGTTCAGACACCGGCTGGGAAAAATGGCTTCTGCAAAGGCTTTGATGATCCGGAACAGGGCTCATTCCTCCATTTTTCGAATCATGGCTTCGGCAAAACCGGAACAGGAGACTTCGGTAGCGCCGGGAATCTGGCGGGCCAGGTCATAGGTAACGATGCCGGCCTGAATGGTGGCCTGAAGGGAGGTCCGAATCCGGGCAGCCGCCTCTTGCCATGCCATGTACTCCAGCATCATGGTGGCGGACAGAATCAAAGAGCCGGGGTTGACCTTGTCCAGTCCCGCATATTTCGGGGCTGTGCCGTGCGTGGCTTCAAATACCGCGCAACTGTCCCCGATATTGGCGCCGGGCGCCATGCCAAGGCCCCCTGTCTGGGCGGCCAGGGCATCGGAAAGGTAATCCCCGTTCAGGTTGGGGGTGGCGATGACGTGGAATTCCTCCGGCCGGAGCAGTACCTGCTGGAACAGCATGTCCGCGATGCGATCCTTGATCACGACCTTTCCCTTGGGCTGAACCCCGCCATGGGTTTCAAAAAGTGCTTTTTCCGTGATCGTTTGATCCGGAAATTTCTCCCGGGCCACCTCATATCCCCACTGACAAAAAGCGCCTTCGGTAAATTTCATGATGTTGCCCTTGTGCATCAGGGTCACTGAGGGTAACTGGTTTGTAATCGCATGGGAGATGGCGCTGGCCACAAGACGTTTGCTGTTTTGAGGGCTCATGGGCTTGATGCCGATGCCGGCGTGATCCGGGATCTGAACGCCCATTGTCTCCTTTAGAAACCGAATGACTTTTTCCGCATCTTCACTTCCGGACGGCCATTCAATGCCGGCATAAACATCTTCGGTATTTTCCCGGAAAATCACCATGTTTACTTTTTCCGGATGCTTCATGGGGCTGGGAACACCCTGAACATAGCAGACGGGCCGAATACAGGCATACAGGTCCAGCTTCTGGCGAAGGGTGACATTGACGCTTCGAATGCCTTTTCCCACCGGCGTGGTGAGCGGCCCCTTAATGGCCACGATATGGCGCTTAATAGCCTCAAGGGTCTGTACCGGAAGCCATTCTCCGGTCTGGTGAAACCCTTTTTCTCCGGCAAGGATTTCCAGCCACTGTATCTTTTTCTTTCCCGAATAGGTTTTTTGCACCGCCGCATCCACGACCCTGCAGGTAGCCCGCCAGATATCGGGACCGGTTCCATCGCCTTCTATAAATGGAATGACGGGAAAGTCGGGTACGTTCAGATGGCCGTTCGGGTCAAGGGTGATGCGGTGATACAATTCCATGAAATATCCTTGTTATCAAATGGGTTGGAAATCAAAAATTCAGTGTGATCAGGTTGCCGGCGAATACATTCAAATATACGAATAGATCAGCTTGTTGCCTTCATGCGCTGTCGCACGGCTTCATACATGACCACAGCGCCGGCAACCGATGCGTTCAAAGAGTTGAAGACAGCTTTTTGGGGGATCGAAACCAGAAAATCGCACTGCTTTTTGACAAGCGGGCGAATGCCTTTTTCCTCTCCGCCGATCACGATGGCGATGGGTCCGGACAAGTCCATATCGTAGAGGGATTGTTCAGCCGATTTATCCAAACCGGCGATCCACAATCCCGAATGTTTCAGCTCCTGAATGGTCGCGGACAGGTTGGTGACCATGGCCATTTTAATATGTTCCATGGCGCCTGCCGATGACTTGGAAACAGAGGGCAGGGGGGATGCCGACCGGTCCTTGGGAAAGAGAATGCCGTCGACACCGGCGCATAGGGCGGTTCGAATCAGCGCTCCCATGTTTTGCGGATCCACAATACCATCCAGAAGCAGCAGAAAACAGGGGGAATTGCTTTCAGCAGCAGTCTCAGTAAGGGATTCCAGTTCCACCAGCGGATATTCGCTGACTTTTGCGCCGACGCCCTGATGGGATTCCGTGCCCGAAAGGACGGATAGTTGGGAAGAAGAAAGGGATTTGACCGGAAGTTTCTGCGTTTTAGCCGCCTCGGTCACTTCCGATAGACGATAGGGGGTTCTGTCCGGGGTGATATAGATCTCCAGACAGGTTCTTCTGCCGGCTTTCAGAGCTTCCAGCACCGGATGGATGCCGTAAAGAATTTCGGTTTTCATGGCGGTATGAGTAATAGGTTATGGGTTAAGGGTTATGGGTCGATTCCGCCGGTAGGAGTCGATCAGCAGTATCAGCTCCCGGGTGGCATGTTCCAGATCGTCATTGATAATTACATGGCGGTATCGATGGGCTTCAGCCATTTCCTTTTTCGCGTTTATCATTCGAGTCTCGATGATATCCGGCCTGTCGGCACCTCTTGATTCCAGGCGTTCTCTGAGGGTATCCAAAGACGGCGGCCGGATAAAGACAGTTATGCTGGAAGGATAGCGTTTCAGAATTTTTAGCATTCCCTGAACATCAATGTCCAGCAGAATATCCTTTCCCGCCTCCAGCCCCCGAGTCAGAAAGCTCGCGGACGTGCCGTAATAATTCCCGTGAACCTCCGCCCATTCCGCCCATTCGCCGGATTCAATCATAAGAATGAAATCTTCTTTGGTAATAAAATGATAGTCGGCTCCCTGGATTTCTCCAGGCCTTGACGGGCGGGTGGTATGGGAGACGGAATACAGCATGTCCGGAAAACGCCGGCAGATCGCCTGACAAAGGGTGGTTTTTCCGGCGCCGGACGGCGCGGAAAGAATAAACAGGCAGCCTTTTGTGCAGGAGGGGCCGGTTTCCAGAATCGCATTAGATGAACTCATCGTTATTCCGCATCCATTAATGTTGACAGCCGCTGAGAAATGGTTTCCGTCTGAATGGAGGAAAGGATGACGTGGTTACTGTCCGTAATCAAAACCGATCGGGTTTTGCGGCCGTGCGTGACATCAATCAGCCGTTTTTCGTCACGGGCTTCGTCTTTCAGGCGTTTGACCGGGGCGGAGTTGGGGGAGGCAATGGCAATGACCCGGTTTGCCGCCACGACGTTTCCAAATCCGATGTTCAGCATGATGTGATTGATTTTGGGAATGGTATTGATGATATGGGGTTCCAAGCAGCCTCCTTATTCGATATTCTGGACCTGTTCGCGAATTTTTTCAAGTTCGGTTTTTACCTCGACCACGCAGTAGGATACCGATGCGTTTTCGGTTTTTGATCCCATGGTGTTGAACTCCCGGTTCATTTCCTGAAGCAGAAAATTCAGTTTCCTTCCGGCCGGCTCGGGCGCATCCATGATCTGACGGAACTGTAAGATATGGCTTCCGGCCCGGACGATTTCCTCGGAGATATCGCTGCGGTCGGCCAGAAATGCCGCCTCCTGAGCCATGCGACCCGGGTCGATGTCCACAATTCCCTGGGTGATCTTTTGAATGCGGCGAATCAGCCGCTCCTGGTAATAGGCCACCATGCCTTCGGACTCCATTTCGATTCTGGCCAGTTTGTTTTCAATGACTTCAAGCCGGGTTTGAATATCGCCGGCCAGATATTCTCCTTCCTGTCTTCGCATGGCAACCAGTTCGCAAACTGCCGTCTGAGTGCATGGCTGGACAGCGGCCCAGGCGGCATTCATGTCTTTTTCCGATTCGGAAGGTTTGATGATCCCCGCAGTGGCCATCATCTGCAGGGATACGGAAGACTTCAGCGAAAACCGCTCCTTGATCTCGGTCAAGACCTGATAATATGCCAGGGCCCGGGGTTCGTCAATTTCAAAGGCAGCGGGTGAACCAGCGGTTTCCGATATCTGAATCAGGACATCCAGGCGTCCCCGGCTGATCATTTCAGAGATCAGGGATTTGATTTTTTCTTCGAGAGCGGCATACCCGGAGGTGATTCGAAGCGAAATATCCAGGGCTTTGCTGTTACAGGCGCGGATTTCACAGTTGACGGAAATGGGGGATACGGTCAGTTTTGTGCAGGAAAAAGCAGTCATGCTGAGAATCATTGCTGAACTTCCTTTAAATCTTCCATATATTTATTGCGGACGAGAGTGAGAAAATGCCGGATGGATCCATGGGCATAATCCGGGTATGTCCAGGGAAGGGGTTGATAGCCGTTTTTCTGATAAATGAGCGTCAGATCAGCGTAAATACACTTGCCGATATAGATTCTATGCGCAAAATTCTTTCCGGTTGCCAGTACCAGCCGTTCCATCAAAAGAAATCCGGGGTCGATGTTGACCTGTCGCATGCCATCAGCGCTATACAGCGTCTCAATCGCATTGGTTTTCAGTTTGATGTCCGCCAGAGCATCCTGTTGAATCAAAGATTTAAAAACAAAAATTCTCCGGAACAGGGGAAAGCCCATTTCCTTTTCATAATACGTTGTAAAGTCAAAGGGAAAAAGCGGACTGATCATGTCAATAGACCCGAAGCTCTCCATGAGATCGACAGCCACGGCGGCCAGCCGTTCTTGCTTCTGGGTAAACAGTCCGATGACCAGTTTGGCGGGTTTGGGGGGCTGGGGATGGCTCATGGCAATCAGGAAAACGGCTTGGCTTCTTCGATCAGCATGATGGGAATATCATCCCGAATCTCATAGATCAGTTTGCATTGGTCGCAGACCAGCCCATCGCCGGTCTCGTTCAGATAGATATCTCCCTTGCATTTGGGGCAGGCCAGAATTTTCAAAAGTTCCGGGTGAAGTGCCATGTCGGTCTCCTATTATCGTTTCTGGTTTAATTCAATTCTGTTGCGTGGATACAATTTTATCCGCGATCTGCGTGGTGCTGTAACCCTGGAGCAGGGGAACGCGGCAGACCCTGCCGCCATAGGATTCAACAGCTTCCCTTCCCACCACCTGATCCAGGCGATAATCCTCGCCCTTGACCAGGATATCGGGTTTTATGGCCTGGATCAGTTCAAGTGGTGTGTCTTCATCAAACAGGACGACCAGATCCACACAGCCAAGGGCGCTTATAATGGCCGCCCGATCTCTTTCCGCCACAATAGGGCGGGTATTTCCCTTCAGACGCCTGACCGATGCATCCGTATTGAGTCCGACAATCAGGCGATCTCCCAGATCTCTGGATTGACGCAGAAGATGAATATGACCCGGATGAAGCAGATCATAGCAGCCATTGGTGAATACCACTTTCTGGCCGGAGCTCTGCCAGGATTTGACCAGAATCCGGGCAGACTCCAGAACGGCGATTTTGGATGCGCCGGTGCTCTGGGACTGCATGTCATTCAGCGCTATGGCAGCCGACAGCTCGGGACGGGTAATTGGCTGGGTTCCCAGTTTTCCCACCACGATTCCAGCTGCCAGATTCGAGAGCTGAGCTGCCCGTGCAAAGGAAAGACCTAATGCAAGGCCGGCCGCCAGCGTGGCAATGACCGTGTCTCCGGCGCCCGAGACATCGAATACTTCCCTGGCCCTTGCCGGGATCATGAGGGGAGAGTCTTCTTTTCCGCACAGAACCATTCCCTTGGAACCCCTCGTGACCAGGAGCCATTCCAGCCCGTATTGGCGGCGGATGGCCGATGCGCTCTGATACAGCTGCGCCTCGCCCGCTTCGGACGTGTTGCCTGTGACCCGTTCCAGTTCGGCGGTATTGGGGGTGACACAGGTCGCTCCCTGGTAACGGGTCCAGTCCGCGCCTTTGGGATCCACCAGGACAGGGATGCCGCGAGTCCTGCAATAGCGAAGAAAGTGCTGGCAAAGATTCGGCGTCTGAAAAATGCCTTTTCCGTAATCGGACAAAACGACAACATCACAACCAGGGGCTTTCTGTTCAAATCGGGCGATGATTTTCTCTTCCAGCTCCGGGCTTAAAATTCGGGGCTCTTCCTCATCCAGGCGAAGGAGTTGCTGACCTCTGGCCATGACTCGGGTCTTGGTAATGGTTGG
>CAIVVZ010000528.1 GCA_903909505.1 uncultured Desulfobacteraceae bacterium | reverse complement strand
TTTTCTGGCCCTTTCCTCGGAGGCGAAAATCATGGCGCAGGCCCCATCGCTTTGCGAACACATGTGAATCATTCGAAGCTCTCCCACCAGGGCCGGCGAATTTTTGGCCAGATCATCAGCCTGGTCAAATTCCAGGCTGAGTCGACGGTGAGCCTTGTCATTTTTCATGGCGTGCTTGTCCATGAGGATCCGGTAGGTCATGGCTGCTTTTTTGGCCCGCTCTTCGCCGAATTCCTCTATCAGGTCCGCGGCAGTCATGCCGGTCAAGGCCCCGGTCTGAAGCTGCCTGCCCCAGAGGGGATCAGCCATGTTCGTGATGCCGCCGGTGGTATGTCCTTCCTGAAGCTTTTCAAAACCAATGGCAAGCACCACATCATGCAGGCCGGAGGCCACAAGATGATCGGCGGCGCAGACCAGGGTGGCGCCGGTGGTTCCGCCGGTGGTGATACGAAGCGTTTCCTTTCCATAAGCGCCGGTTCCCAGAACATGCCATAAATCCGGCTGGTGAACCATCTCAAAGAGTTCCATGTTGCCGTGAATTACACAATCGATGTCATCCATCGTCAGGCCGGCCTGATTAAGCGCAGCCGATACCGCCTCAAAAATCATTTCCGGCTGGTTCACATCTTCCCTGTGACTGGAGTAAACGGTTTGTCCAATGCCGATGATGCCGACATTTCGGTTTTTCTTCATGTTTTTTCTCCTATTAATCCCGTTCCAGAATGACAACCGTATGAAACTGGCCTGCCGGCCCCATCACACCATGGCTAAGCCCTTTTTTGGCGTTTGCAACCTGGTGTGCACCTGCCTGGCCCTTTAATTGAAGGGCGATTTCAGCCGTCCGGACCAGGCCGCCAATGATGAGCGGATTTCCCGCCAGCGTTCCACCGGATGGATTGACGTTAAACCGGTCAGGTCCGCCGCTTTCCAGCCATCTTCCGCCGGCGCCTTCATCGCAGATTCCCAGCCCTTCCATCCACATCGGGAGCTGATAGGCATAGGGATCGGATACCTCGATCACGTCAAAGGCGTTTTTGGGATCTTTTACGCCGGCTCTTCGAAAAGCCCGCCCGGACGCGGTTTTCAGGGCAAAATTTGAGGTCAGGTCTCTGTCACCCAGAAAGAAACTGTCTATACAGTTGCCCACGCCGGTAATCCATACCGGGGTATCGGTCAGCTCTTTGGCGCGGTCTTCCGCGGCAAGGATCATGCCGACGGCGCCATCTGAAACCGGGTAGGTATGAAGCTGCCGGATGGGGTCAGCCAGGAAGGCGGACTTCAGGACTTCGTCCAGGATGACAGCCTCTACTTCAGGGGTATAAAGGTTTCTTGCCGCGTGCATTCTGGAGCGGACAACAATTTTGGCAAGTGCCTCATCGGTGATTCCGGATTTTTCACAGTACGCCCTTGCCTGAAGTCCGGCGGCAGCCAGAAAATCGAGGCCGACCGGACGGGTATAAAACGGATCAAAGGCCAGATGGGTGACTTGGTTTCGGCTGGCAGCCTGAGATTCTTTGCAGTGTCCCAGGACCAGCACGATATCCGTATGTCCGGATTGAATGGCTGCCAGTCCGTAATATATGGCCTGAGCGCCTTCCTGGGCAATTTTTTCTTCACAGCCGAAATGTGCGCCCAGCACATCGGTCATGGCGTTATCCGAAATGGTTCGCGCGTCAAAGATGTCATCCGATACGCTGATGCTCATGCCGATGCCGCCATTATCCGAAAAACCCAGGCCCGTTTGATTCAGTAGCGATTCCAGCACATCCAGCGCCATGCCCTGAAAGCGCTGCTCCCAGTTGTCCCGTTTATAGGGGGTTTGCGCAACAGCGCAAATTCCCACGCGTCTTGCCATAATTGCCTCCTGCCTATATGTGAAAGAGAAAAAATACCTTTATAAATAGCAATTCCAGAAATCCCCGTGGCGAATCGCCCGAATGATCGCATCCTTGTCCCGAAAACAGTCCATCTCTACCCAGGCTCTGCCGCACCCCAACCGGGTATGGGAATCGTCGGTGGCGATTTTGACATAAGGAATTTCCGGGATATCGTATTCCGGTGTCCTGAAACCCTTTGAAGTGATTTCAATAGCATCCAGAGGAAATTGTCGGGCAATGGCCTGAATTCGTTCCCGTACTTTGGAGATCGGCAAGTCCAGTTCGGAAGGGTGATTGAACACGTAAAGCGTTTCCTGATCCCCGAAAATCCGGCTAATATGGAGGTATCCTTTTTCAAAGACCGTCATCTCAACCCCGGTAAAGATGATCAGCCGGGTCCGGATCCGGGGGATTGCCGCATAACAATCCGGCCGAAGCAGATAATCGTGGTCGGTCAGCGCAATGAAATCAAACCCCAAGGCTTCGTAAACAGCCACGGTTTCCTGGATGGTCAGTCTGCCATCCGAGCACGTGGTATGAACGTGCAGCGCGCCCTTTAAATACATATTACCCGGCTAATGCCGCCAACAATAAAGTCTACTGCGTCCTTGCCGATGGTTTTCAGTTCGCCGGACCTGTCCTGCCAGATCAGATAGTGATATGCCAGCCGCTCAAACATGCCCATGATACTGACGGCCATGACTTCAGCGGAATGCGTGCTGGGAAAGTCCGCCTTCATGTTCTGGCCGAGACGGATCAAGGCATTCTGAACATCGGCAATGAGCCGGTCAAATATGAGCTTACGATGGTTTTCAACCAGGCTGCTCTGGCCAACGGATTCCCTGAAGATGATGGCGATGCGTTCCGGATGTTTGGGGCAGAATTCCTCGAAAAAAATCTTTCCAGCCCGTCTGAATCCATCCAGGCTGACATCCGCCTTTCGAAATTCCGCGCCGAGCATACCCCTGAGTTCAAATCCGATTTCATCCAGAAGCTGTATCAGGAGGTCTTCCTTGTTCTTAAAATAAAAATAAACAGTTCCAACCGAAACCTCGGACAGGTCGGCGATGCGTTCCATGCTGGTCTTGTGATAGCCCTCGCTGGCAAACAGGGTTTCGGAAGCGCGCAGTATGGTCTGGTAGCGCAGTTCCCGCTCCCGTTGTCTTCGCTGAGCGCTTCTTGAAATGGCTTCGGTTTGTTCGGATTGCGTCATAAAAGTGTTAGTTTCCTTTCTTTAATAAACAGCGTAATTGTTTCGATCAGAACGGAGCAGATGCCTTCACTTTGGTCGTCCTTTGACCTCTGGATTCTGGCGCCTGGCTTCTGACTCTTTTTATATGGTCTACCGATATCCCAGAGCTGCATCGCCGATTTTTACACGGGAAATTTCAGTCGATGTTCCGGCAATCTGGCCATATTTGGCACACCGGTAGGCGATTTCAGAGGGATTTCCGGAAATGAAACCCGAGCCCGCCAGGATCTGAAGACTGTATCCGGATACTTTTTCCGCCGCTTCGGTGCAGAACACCTTGGCGCACCACATCAGGGATTCCGCCTCTTTCGGGCTTGTCTCCAGGGTCCAGGCCGTCCGGTACGCAAAAAGCTGAGAAGTCTGCAGGAGGGTCAGCATTTCTGAAAGCTTGAAGGCCACTTCCTGATAGGCAATAATCGGCTTTCCACCGCTTCGGTGGGTTTTGGCATAATCCCTGGCCGATTCAAATGCGGCCTTCATCAGACCCAGGGAGGCGCCCAGAAGAATTTGGTTCTCCCAGAGTCGAAGGGTATCCAGAACGTTGCGATCTTCAAAGGGGCCAATGACCTGATCCATTGATATTCGGCAGTTGTTCAGCGAAATACGCGAAATGGCCGCTCCTTCGTATCCCAGAGTGATGAAGGGGTTACCGGCTGCAAGGCCAGCGGTTCCTTGTTCAATAATAAACAGAGCAACCTGGCCATTCATCATTCCGGCCACCGCAACCTGGTCTGCAACCGGACCATTGACCACGTAGGTTTTGTTTCCGGTAATGCTGAGAAGATCTCCATCCTGAGTTCCAGTGGTTTTCAGTGGATCATTGTCCACATTCAGAGAATCTTCGGAAAGGGCCACGGCTCCCAGAGATTGGCCTTTCATCAGGGGAGCCAGCCATCGCTTTTTTTGTTCGTTGCTGCCCCACGTGGCGACAATGCCGCCGAAAAGACGCGTGCTCATTTCAACGGACAGATAAAGGGAGGGGGATAGTGTGGCCAGGATTTCCATGGCACCCATCAGGGAGATTCCTCCAAGTTCTTTTGGGGTATCCAGTCCAAGTTTCAGGTATGGGGTTTTCCCCAGAATCGCCAAGGCATCTTTAACCTGGGAAAGGTCTTGAGTCTCAAGATTTTTCCCTTCAGCATATCCCTTCGCTCTGTCTTGGATATCTTTAAACAGGGCCTGTTCGGCGAAAGAAAAATCAAAATTCATATTATTATCCCCTTTTTCAGCGTGCTTTCGTGTGCTTCAGGCAACATGTACTCAGGAAAGAAATTTCATCTCACGCGATGCGGTCGGGTTCCGTCTATTTCTTGCGTGCGCTGTCCTGGCCGTTCGCCTGAAGAGTAAACGTAATGGTATCGGCTCGATGCCCGCTGTTTGTCTATTACATCAGTTTGGAAATGATCATTTTCTGTATTTCAGAGGTGCCGCCGCCAATGGGTGCCAGCCGGCTGTCTCTGAAAATCCGCTCGACATCAAATTCGTGCGTGTATCCATATCCGCCGTGAAGCAC
>CAIVVZ010000527.1 GCA_903909505.1 uncultured Desulfobacteraceae bacterium | reverse complement strand
TAGGCGGTCGATCTCGAGCCCGGCCTCCACGGCGTGGAAGGCGTGGTCCGGATCGTCGATGGGGGCATTGAACAGGACCATGACCGCATCCCCCATAAATTTGTTCACGGCTCCCAAGTGCCGGGATACGATGCCGATTATCCCGGAAAAGTACGCGTCGAGCATCTTCACTACTTCTGATGGCGGAAAATTTTCGGAGAGGGTGGTGTAGTTCTCGATATCTGTGAACAGGACCGTCACTTCGCGGTTCTCAGGTCGGATCGCTCCCCCTTTGGCGAGGATTTCCTTTGCAAGCTCCGGAGAAAGGTATTTTCCAAACGTGTCGTGCAGGAACTCTCGTTCACGAAGTCCCTCCAACATGTGGTTGAAATGGATTGTCAGGCGGCCTATTTCGTCGTTGCCGAGGACGGGGACGGAAAGACCGAGATCTCCCGCTACCACCTGGTCCATCGCCTTTTCGAGAAATCCGATGGGCTTTGTTATTTTTCGCGTGAACACCACTACCGCCAGGACAATCGCGGTCAAGATGGAAATCAGGTCGGACCAGAACACCGACGCGAAGGGTCCCGGATGGAGCACCCAGACGCGGACGTCGAGCATGAGGTTGAAAACGGGAATGCCTAAGACAAGGAAAAAAAATAGGAGCAACTGAACCGATATATGACTCTCGCCGGCAGGGAGAACTATCCCTTCTTCCCGGTGAAGCCTGAGCCTGAAAGATTCGGTCCAGAATCCGGCAAAGATCCATGCGAGGAAACCCGGCAAAATGGCGAAGCAGGATGCCATCGACAGGCAGAAATGCCATCCCGACATATACACTTGAGTATTTTCCATGGAAGCTAACAGGTAATAGATCAGGGCGGTATAGCCAAGACCGATGCCGGAGATGACAAACAAGTAGATCGACTGTATCCGCATGAAGAGAAGGACCGCCGGGGACTTGTCGTTCCGTTTTTCAACCAATGGTTTCAGGGCCTTGCGGAGGAGCCTCGTCACGACTATCGGTGGTAGGACGAAGAACGAAAACTCCAAGAAGAGCATATAGGGGACAATCACCCAATTTCCTTCGATAAGGAGAAATGTCCAATCGGCAAAAACCTGAAAGAAACAAGGAGCAAAGAGATAAAGCCGGAGTCGATGGTCGCAGGCATCCTTCATGGTGATTGCTTCCGTTGCGTGTTTATGATTTCCATACATCGTTGTTTCTGTTGTCACCGCCAAAACGGCCGCCAGGCAACCAAGAACGAACAAAACGACCCGTAACCAAGCCTGCTACGACCACGGGAGTTACCACACAGTTGAAGCGGGAGCTGTTTGCGCTTCGCTCGAATGGCAGGTGGGCGGCCCTTTTATTGCTAATATCAGTAATGATAGCGAGCTTGTACGAAATCAACCCTATCATGGCCAACAACATATACCAGCCGATGTTCTTGAGTAATTCTACGAGACCCAACACCTGGTCCAAGAAATTTAAGAGGTTCTGGTTTGCCGATCCCTTGAAACGGGTCTCGCATTATCGCTTCGATCAATTGGAAAATACGAAGAACGGTCTTACGGTCCGCCTCTACCCAGTAGTGTAGATCCTCTCTAAACTCTGGTTGGAATACGGATTCCCGTTTTACGGTGGTTTGGAACGTTTTCAACTGACGTCTATTCAAAACCAACTTCGTTTCGAAGTTCATCAATCGTTTGAGGTATGCCTGATTCCTTTCGGACTCTATCAAGTGAGGTAAGAATACGCTTCGCATTGTTTGGAGATCGGAGCAAATGCGCTGTTTCGAGTATGCCTGCCAGTTCATCAGCCGTTATCATGGCGACATCTTCACCTCCACGCCGCTGAATGATAACTACTTCTCGGTTTTTTGTTACTTGATCCAGTAACGTAGCCAAACTTGCCCGTGCGTGAGTATATGTTGTTTGTATTGCCATATCCGCCTCCCAATTTACTGTACAGATATACAGTACATGTTTCAGACAAGGATGTCAATATGGATGTGCCGCATATCTATACGCAGAACGAACTGATGTGTTTCTTTACGGAAACGGATAAATGCCATTTCTGTTCGGAATGTCCTTGGCGGCATTTGGTTATGCCAGTCTTTTTCCGGCTACTGTTTGAATGCGGGTTACGCTGTTCGGAAGCGAGGCTTCTGCTGGTCCACGATGTGGAACTCGAAAAAGGTTGCTTGACCATAAAGGAATCCAAGAACCGTAACAGCCGGTTGGTGATGGTATCGGCATCCATGCTGAAACGTCTCAGGGAATATGCTGAAAAGGTGCATCCATTCCCGGACGAAAGCGCATTCTTTTTTCCGGGAGAATCTGGCCGTCCGATGACGCTGGGAAACGTCTACAATAATTTCCGGCGTTTCCTTTGGCGGGCCGGCATATCTCACACGGGTGATGGGCCAAGGGTTCATGATTTCCGTCATACCTTTGCAGTCTACCGGCTTAAAGCCTGGTCGGAACAGGGCAAGGACCTGCTGGCGCGATGCTCCCGGTTTTGAGGACCTACCTGGGCCATGACAGCTTTAATGAGACGGCGTACTATCTCCACATGACAGCGGACGTATTCCCGTATATCCATATGAGGCTTGAAGGTGCGTTTGGGGACATCATCCCGGATATGGGAGACAATCCGTATGAAGCCGACTGATTTCTCCATTTACCTGACACAGTTCCTCTCCGATTACTTGCCTGGGCAGAGAAAAACGTAAGCCCCAATACCATCCGATCCTATAGAGATACTTTCAAGCTCCTACTCCGGTATTTTCAGGAACTGGAGAGGATACCTCCTGAGAAGATCACAATGTCCTGCATCAACCAGGCGAGTGTCACTTCCTTCCTTGATTGGCTGGAAACGGAGCGTGGGTGTGGCGTGAGCACCCGCAACCTTCGGCTGACGGCAGTCCATTCTTTTTTCCGGTATGCGCAGGCGGAATCCCCAGAGTCACTGTTTCACTTCCAGAAGGTGATTGCAATACCAGTCAAAAAATGGAGGAAGAAGATCGTGGAGCACTTGCCCCCGGAAGGGGTCCGCCTGCTGCTGGCACAGCCAGACCGCAGCTGCACGAAAGGACGTCGTGACCTTGTAATGCTGAGCACACTATTTGACAGTGGCGAACGTGTACAGGAACTGATCGATTTAAGCATCGGTGATTTCATCCCCGGGGCGAATGCAGTTCTTGTACTTATTGGCAAAGGAAACAAGATGCGGCGTATCCCGCTAATGAAGAATACCGCCGGCAAGGATCGCAAACAAAACAGCGACCATGTAATTCCCACCGAGAGTGGAAAGCACCACCATCATCATGGCGGTAAAAAACGTTACACCGCTGGCAAGCCCGGTGAGAAAGCAGATCACGCCACCGATCATCAGAGATATCCGCTGGTGATTCAAAGCGAGCAGTCTTGAAATATCCGTATCCGCAACAACCACGAGGGTCAGCGCCAGGACAAAGGACATGAAAATCGCCAGGCCTCCGGTTCGGGGAATCGGATGGGTGTGGACTTTCCGTTCGCCGGGCACATCCATGACCCCGAGGAACTCTCCCGCATTCCGGGCCAGGGGGGTCAGCAGCAGAGAAAACAGCAATGCCGCACCAAATGCAAGCAAATACATGGGGCTGCGTTCGAAATGCCCGCCATCGGCCAAAATCTGTTCCGGAACTTCACGCGCCAGTATCCGCAGCCCCGTATTCAGCCAGCAATCCGGCTCGCTGCCGGATAAAAAAAGCCCGGCAAACACCAGGGCTTTGGCATTGGCAAAGAGGTGATTGCCGAGCAGATGAATTTCCAGACGTTTAACCAGATACCGGATCTGGACGACCAGACCGTGCAGTGCCTCATTCGACAGTCGGTTTCCGGCCAACGCCCACTTGATCCAGTTCATGATCCGCGGGGACAGGGGATAGGACTCCCAGCCGTTGCCCGTTCCTGGTGGATTTTCCGTAATCCAGCGATGGATCAGGGCCACATGCCAGGCGCTGCAGTCTTAGGCCCCTGCGGCGTTTAAATCATCAAAATAGTGCAGGTTATACAGCCAAAGCTTCTCCCACTGCGGATGATTCCAGTCTTCCGGCCCACGGATCTGATGTGCTTCATTCAAAAAAGCAAAGCTGCTTGGGCCGCTCATGGACTGCCTTTTGGCTATCCCGGGAATCCATTGTCTTCCGCCCCGCCCAGGCTACCCGGTCCCCGACAGCCAGCCCGGCAACATTTCGCCTCACCTCCGCAACCACACCTGCGCAGGAATAGCCCAGGGGAATCGGCTGGTCCAGTTTGGCCTGAACCTTTTCCAGAGAGCTGAAAAACCCTTCGGTATGCATCTTACGCAACACTTTTTTCACCTGGTCCGGCATGGCCAAGGCTTTTCCGACGAGTTTTTTTTGGCAAAATCCACCAGCATGCGCTCGGTTCCGGCTGAGACAAAGGAGTTTAGCGTCTGAATAACAACACCGCCGGATTTGCAGGCCGGGATGGGAACTTCCGCCAGCCAGAGTTCACCGGTTTCATAGGATTGAAGAATTTGTTTCATGGGACTGTCAATTTCTCCATCACGGTTGGTTGGAAAAAAGTTCCGTGAAGAAAATCTCACTAAGCGGAGATGAAATGCATTCATTTGACAATCTTTTATCCATTCGCTACAATAACAACATGAAATTATTAATGGATGCCGATTGCCTGATCAAGCTCACAAAAGCAGGGTTAAAAGAAACCGTATGCCAAAGCGATACCGTTTTTATCCCTGCGATAGTTGTCAGAGAGGTTGTTGATGATGAATACAGCACCGTTCGTTTGCTCATGGAGGCGATAAAATGAAAGTACGTTCAATGAGAATACCGGAAGATATCGACCGTGCGATTCAATATGTTTCTAAGGCGGAAAAAATCGAAAATACGCAATCGTTGCGAAAACTGGCCCGGCTTGGCTTCGAACTATATGCCGCATTGAACTACCAAAACGGCAGGATTACTTTAAGGGAAACCGCCGATTTGCTGGATTTATCGCTATCGGAAACAATTGAGCTTTTAGAGGGGATCGGCGTTAAGGGTAATATCCGTGCCGCCGATGTTTTGGAAAGTCTGAATCGTTTTCAACATTGAATTTCTGAAAAATCCCGGCAATTCTTTCCGCCGCCCCACAGCTCCGGCACGCGTCCGGCCTTGCCGTAGCGGTGATTCGCCATTTAAAAGCAAAAACCCTCAAGTCAATGACATTGAGGGTTTTTGCCGTAAATATGGAAATAATCGGGAGCTGCTAAAAAAACTTGAACATCAGCATCCCTATCAAAATCAGGATGGGCAGCGACGCCAGCCAGACCACCCCTCGGTCCAAATATTCCTTTAACATGTCGGCGAGTTGCCTGTCGTCATGGGCGTTGCCCTTCGGCTCGATCCGATGCCATTATTTTTGAATGAATATATCTCACAAAGTGATACGCAACATAACCAAGAATCGCCCCAATTGCATTGACCAAGGCATCAGCAACACATCCATTGCGATAATCGGTAAACAGACTCTGGGCGGCCTCCAATAATATGCCCACGGTGACAGCAATCAGTATGGCGGCCAGCCATTCACCGGATGCGGCTCTTTTATATTCAATACGTGGCCTGTTGATACACAAAAAAACAAGTATGGCTAATCCGCCGTAAGCCAGCGCATGATCGACTTTATTGGGCGAGAGGAAATCATCGTTGGATGCCGGCCTGAACCACGGGTTCAGGCTGAGAAATCCCAACACCAACAGATAGCAAACTAAACCCTTACGCCAAACATTAATCGTCACATGCACTTTACCCTCCAATCAATGACGAACCGGATATAGCTTTACCCGAATCCAGTTCCATCGCTTCATTCGGATAATATTGTTTCACAAAATCTCCAACCCGCTTCTGAAGCAGTTTCAAATTGTTCCCTTTGGTTATTTTCTGGGCTTTCCGGTAATGAAGGATCGCATTCTCCCATGCCTCATCCCATATTTTGTTTTTATAGGGATAGGTTGTGGCCCGCATCACCCAGTAGTTTCCCAGGCTTTCCTGCATCGCCTCATTAATGTCGCCGGTCATGACAGCCGCCCGCTTCATGGCCGCATCCGCTGCCGACAGCCACTTTATCTTAAAATCCGGATATCGTGCAAACCGGGTATATTCCCAGCCCAGAAACAGATGATAGTCCGCCTCAAATGGATTCAGTCTGGCCGCTTGTTCCAGGGCATAAACCACAGCCTGTTGACAAATGGATTTCCCCGCCGCATCAGGGTCCGATTCCGAAAGGCATTCAATCAGCGTCTTTTTCACAGGCAAGTCAAGTTGGCTAATCACCTCAATCGCTCGGGCTCCTGTATCTTCCGGGATATCCCCATTACGGCGCAATCGCATCAGCTCCGCTCCCAGTTTGTACCAGTACCGGGCATTCGATGGATTCCAGTCGATGGCCTTTATGATATTTTCTATCGGCGGATTGGAATTTGACTTCAGGGTGGAATTATTTTCCGTGTTGCAGTATCCTTCGGCAGCGGCATGACGCACGGTCCAAACCCCGGCCCAGCCTATCACCCCGATCATGGCGATCAGAACCACTGCTCCGCCGGATTTGACGGGCAACACCCAATAACGAAACGCCGGCCGCTCCCCTTCCGGGTCATGTTCCAGAAAGACAGCGCTGCATCCAATGGCCATGATTGCCATCAGCATCAAAAAATTGGCCGGAATATGTAAATTAAAATCCGAGTAGGAATGCACGCCAATGGAAACCATGGCTGAAATAGATGCCGCGCCCAGGCTGACGGCCAATACATCGTTTCGTTTCCGCCACCTTCGCCGGAATCCGGTCAGGTAGATGCCGATACCGGTCAGCATTGCGACTGCGCCCACAACCCCACCTTCCGCCAGAAACTGCGCCCAGTCGTTATGGGCATAATCTACAAACACACCAGCATCTTCAATCGCCTGATAGCGGGGATACGCATATCGCAAATTACCGATTCCAATCCCCGTCCGGCTGAAATCATCAGCCATTCGAATCGTGTTCCGGGCAAATCGACTCCTTCCCTCAAAAGTTGAATCAAAAGACTCAAACCGTTTGATCGTATAATCCATCCCAACAGACAGGCCATAGACCAGTATCCCGACAAACAGACTCAGCAGCACCAGGCTCTTGCCACGATGCTCATTTTTAAAGAGCAGCAGCAAGGCCATTGTCAACATCCCCAGCGAGGCAGAAATGATTCCGCCCCGTGATGCCGACAGAATCAGCCCGACGCCCATAATGATCCCCATAAACAGAATCAGTATCCGCTTGAAAACAACCTGATCCATGGCAACCAGCCGCTTTTTCCAGTCACCTACCGATCTTTCTCTGTCTGACTGGCCGCCCAGAGCGCGCTTTCGGGTCACTATGGCCGCCGTAAACCCCGCGGACAGCATCACCCCCATTTCCATCAGTCCGGCAAAATGATTCCGGTTGATATAGGTGCCTGTAACATCCTCTCTATATACGATTTTGTTAAACCACCAGATGTGATTGGACCCGGAATAGGTTTCATAAATTCCATAAACCGCCTCAAAACACCCCAGAATCAGAATCACCCAGATCGCGGTTTCAATCCGCTTTCGGGTATTCAGCACATGCACCATTCCCAGAAAAAACAACCCATAGACCACCCAGCGGATCAAAGATTCCCGAACCGGATGGATATATGGCGTGATGCTGCCCGTCAGCGGCCCCGTATCCATCACAAGGGGTTTCCAGCCGGATATCACAGCGGACTCCGGCGAAAACCAGGCTATCACTCCGCTGTTGAATATCGGCAGCATCTGAACCATCACGGCGGCCGCGATCAGAACAAATCCGATCAGAAACGGATTGTTCGGTATTCGAATCACGCGCCTGCCGTCTTCCAACCTCACCATATCCGCAACAACCAGCAGGCTTGCCCCCAGAACTCCGATTTTCACCAGTGTATAGGCATAGGTATGTACTGCGCCAAACAGCAACACGCCAATGACCAGCACGATCATGTAAATGGCAAAGGCCAGTCTTTGAAATACGGTTACTTCCATACGATGCCGAGGAGGATGCCCAAAATCAACCAGATGGGAATAGAGGCGATCAGTGCCCAGAAAAGACCGGTCATCGTTTTCAAGGATTTATGCGCCTTTCTGATGTCGAGAATCCGCTCCACTTTGATGCGGATGTCTTCCAGGTGAAAAGGCTTGGTCACATAGTCATAGGCCCCTTCCTTGATCGCATCGACAGCGTTGTTTATATCCGGAAAGCCCGTAATCATCAGAAAAAATACACGGCTGTCCTGCATCCTTATCATTTTCAGCAGCTCAAGACCGTCGATCTTCGGCATCATCAGATCGGAGATGACACAGTCGAATCCGCCCGGGACAAACTTCTTCAGAGCATCTTCCCCATCGCCGGCCGTAACCACTTCATAACCACCGCTGGTAAAGTATTCGTCTAAAACCGAGCGAATGGCTTCATCATCATCAACTATCAGCAGACGGCCTGCGTTCATTTTTCACCCCTTACAATTATGCCTGTACCCAAAGTAGTCATTACAGCTTTACCGCATCATCCAGAAACATTTTTACCGTCTCCTTGGAATAAGGATGGACCAACATCCCTTCGATGAAGTTCGGCAGAACGGTCACAATATGGGCGCCGGCTTCCAGCCACTCGATTACATTCAAGATTTCTCTTGTGGATGCAGCGATGATTTTTGCGCTTAAATCCTGTAAATCGAGAACCTGACGCAGTTTGGCAATCTCCTCGTATGCATTATATCCCATATTGTTGACCCGGCCCGCAAATATGGAAATATAGGAGGCACCGGCCATTGCAGCCAGCAAGCATTGTTGGGCGCTCATCATGGCCGTCACATTCACCCGCACGTCATGTTTGGTTTCCAGATCACATGGATCACTCCCATGTTGTCCAGCTCTCCGTTGGGGCCATGAATCGTAATCTTCACCACCACATTTTCCGCCCATTTGGCAAATTCACGGGCCTGATTGACCATATCCCGGGGATCGTTTGTGGTAACTTCCACCGAAACCGGATAAGGGGCAATCAGTTGCGCAATTTTTATCGTCTGCTGCTTAATCCCCTCCAAGCCGCCGGTAATTCCATCTTTAAGCATGATTGTGGGATTGGTTGTAACGCCTCGGATAATGCCCATCCTATGGTACTTTTCAATTTCCAAGAGTTTGCTGGTATCCAGAAATATTGCCATCTTCTCCCCTCCCCCTTTTAAAAATAGTGAATGGTGAATAGTCCCAACTTAAAACTTAATACTTTCTTGTGATTATTTCCACCGCGCTTCCTATACCCTTTACCCGGTAATCGCACCCCACACCCTGATTATACGGTGCATCTATCAAAATGCATGTGCAGCCTGCCTTTTTACCTGCTTCCATGTCTTTCCAGCCATCGCCTATCATGAATGATTGCGTAAGGTCGATGCCCCATTTCTTCGCGCCAGCCTGCAACATTCCCGGCAGGGGTTTCCGGCAGGTGCAGGCATCCCGATCGTCATGCGGGCAAACAAGCAGCTCATCCACATGGGTTTCCGACAGGACCCGACCCGTCATCCAATCCAGGTCAGCCGCGGAAAGCAGCCCCCTTGCAATGTCAGGCTGGTTGGTCACCACCAATACTTTGAATCCTGCCCCATGCAGCTCCCGAACCGCGGATGCTGCACCTTCCACAAGACGAAACGCCTCCCGCGTCCGGGGAGAAAACGCCTTGCCATCGCAAAGAATGGCATGATTGATCACCCCGTCGCGATCGAGAAACACCGCGCGGTTTACTTCACGCTTTCCCATTTCATCTCCGAAATTTTCATGTCCGGATGGGAAACAATCATATGCCAAACCACGGCCTGAAAGGCCTCCGTATGGGGTGTCACCGTCTCCGGATTGACCGTGGGAATGATCACGCACGCGTCTGCGACCTGCGCCGTATAGCCGCCATCCCGGCCAACCACGCCGAATACCTTTGCCCCGACTTCCCTGGCATATTCCAGGGCGCGGACCAGATTCATACTGATATTCTTTTCAGCATTGCCCCCGCCCACGGAAAACACAAAAACGCCGTCTTCTTTTCGCAGCCGGCTTCCTTTCAACCAGTTCACAAAAGTGGTATCCCAGCCATCATCATTTACACGCGCCGTTAATTCCGAGACGTTATCCGTGGGCGCATAGCTTTCAATCCCGCAGATCTTGCGGAAGTCGTTCACGGCATGGGAGGCATTGCCCGCTCCTCCGCCGACGCCCAGAAAGAAAAGCCGCCCCCCTCTTTCGCGCAAATCCATTAATAGCCGGACCATCTTTTCCATGGCAGCTTTATCCATTCCCCCGATCACTTTGTACAATTCATCCATATAAACATCTACGTATGACATTTTATATATTCCCCTTTTCCATTTCGCTTTTAATATAGGCAATGGCGTTTCTAAGGCCCGTCTCGATATCGGTCTTCGGCGCCCACCCCAGCTTCCGGGCCGCGGTAATATCGGCAAGCGTCGTCTCTGCTTCACCCGGCAGATCCGATTTGCGGACCGGCGGGATATGAACGCCGAGCATCTTGGTAAGCATTGCGTAAATATCATTGACGGAATAATTGACCCCGGCGCCAAGGTTAAAAACCTGATTTTCCGTACGCGCATCCGTCAAACACCGGATATGGAAATCATTGACGTCGTCCACATAGACAAAATCCCTGCGCTTTTCCCCTGTTCCATAGATGATGGGCGTTTCTCCCCTCAAAAGCTTGATAATGAAAGCGCTCATTACCGGCGGGATCGTCCGCCGGTAGTCCTGGACGGGGCCATAGACGCAGAAATACCGCAAGGCCGTTGAACTCAGGCCATGGAAGCGCTGATAGGCGTCGGCAAAATATTTCGTGGCCATTTTGCTGACGGCATAAAAGCTTTCGGGGGCCTCATCCCATTCCGGAGTCGGGTAGGTCTTTGCCCCTTCGTACAGCGCCGAGCTTTCCGCGTAGATCACCTTGCGAACACCGGCCAGACGGGCGGCTTCAAAGACGTTGACCGTCCCCCGGACGTTGATATCCGCGGTTTCCACGGGGTCCTGCTGGCAATCGGCGATGCAATTTTTGGCGGCCAGATGGAACACGGCGTCCATCCCGCCAAAAAGAGAATATATTGCCCGATCCCGCACATCCATGCAGTGAAATGCAACACCGGCCGGAATATTCTCCTGTAACCCATAGGCAAGGTTATCCATACCAACGACCACATGGCCTTCCTCTAAAAGCCTTGCCGCAAGATTAGATCCAATGAATCCGGCAACCCCTGTAATCAAGATTCTCATCTACCGTCCTTTATGGTTTTTTCCGGACAAGATCTTTTCAGCCAACTGACTGGCCCTTTCATACGCATCCGGATCATCGATCCCGATAATCGGTTCATCCATCTTTACGGCGTACATGCAGTCGCCACGCCGCAGCAACGCGGGGAAGGCATCATAACTGAAATCAAAATATTTCCCGGACGGGATATCTTCAAGAATCCGGGGATGCATGTAGAAAAAACCGGCGTTGACATAATGACTCGTAACCGCTTCCGCCCGGGGCTTTTCCACGATTCGCAGGATGCGTCCATCTTCCGCCATCTCAATCATGCCGCTTTGCGTAACATCGTCCCGCCAGTGAACGGCCATAACCGCCATCGGTGCAGCGTCGCGCCGATCATCGAAGCACACTTTCAAGCATCCCAAATCCCATTGACTGAAATTATCGCCGTAGATCAAGTAAAAAGGCGCATCAAAGAAATCAGCCACTTTTTTCACAGCGCCTGCCGTTCCCAACAAGACGGGCTCAAAAGAAAAATGGACCGCCATTCCAAATCGCGATCCATCGCCAACAAAATCCTTGACCTGCTCCGGAAGATAATGAAGATTGATGACACATTCCGTAACGCCATGTTCTTTCAGCCAGTTCAAAGTCCATTCAATCAACGGCCGCCCCGCCAACGGCATCAGACACTTGGGCCTGTTATCCGTCAGGGGTTTGAGTCTGGTTCCCATCCCGGCTGCCAGAACCATGGCTTTCAAGAAACAACCTCGTCGATTTTCACCGGACGGTTTTCCTTTGCAGACAGATATACCGCCGCGAGCATCCGGTTGGCCTCCAGGCCGTCGCGCCCGCTTCCCAAGGGCTGCCGTTCTGCCCGGAATGACGCCCGTACTGTTGCAGCATCACCGGCGGTGATGACGTTTACATCAGATGTGGAACACAGAATAGATGTCGGAAATTCCGCATCAAACAGTTTCTCCAGATCATCTATGACCTGATTCACATGAAATTTTGTATGTACCCGCTTGGGGCCTACAATTTTACAATTCAACGGAATTGAGCCAGTCTTCCAGGTTGACGTTCAAGGTAATGTTCCTCTTTTTCAGCAGAAGGAGAAAGTCCCACGTGTTCAAATCCAGCAGGCGGCAGGCTTCTTCCACGGAAAGATCGCCTGTCTGATACTTCGCCAAAAGCCTCACCTGCCGGTCTTCTTCAAACCCTTTTTGCAGGATTTCTCTCAGATAGGCCGATTTATCGAGGCGCATATCTTTGACAAACGAGGATATCTCCTTCAGAAACGCTTCAGGTAGCCTCACAGTTGCCGGTTTCAACATTTCCAATCTCCTCCAGTCTTAATAAAGCTTCAGCTATGATATCCGGTGCATACCGTCCCTCAATGCGCATCTTTTCAATGGCCGCTTTTGCCAAAGGCCTTTCGATGCATCCATGCCGGTACAACTCCGTAGCGATCTTCGGGGATACGATAAAAGGCAGGTTCAGAAATCTGCATGTCTTAATGGCCTTCCCGTCGTCTGTGGCCAAGACAGCGCTTTCGCCCATCTCCTGTGCAAGCCTGATTGCCGCCCATTCCCCCTTGCCAAGCGTGACGGGAGGCTTTCCATCCGGTAATTCTCTGGAAACCAATTCGATGTTTCCCCGTGAAGTCATGACGGAAATACTTTTCGCATCGGGAAACTTCTCGAACGTATCCTGATTGACAACTTCTTCGAATACCGCCGCCGGGACGATCACTCTGCGGAATTCAGTTAGGGCTTTCAGCAAGCCAGATTTGGCTAAAAGAATCAGGGCACAACTATCTGCAACAACAATATTCACTGTTTATTCCAAAGTGTACGCATATTTTCAATTATGTATACATCACTGGTAACATTGCGTCAAGAAGGACCTTGTGTACGGATTGACAAAAGACATCTGATCCTTCTTCTTTAGGCGGATCAAGGGAATTATTTACATTGCATCCAAATGAACCATCCGCCCCTTTTCGATCAGGTGGCGATCAACGGCAGCCAGAACCATGGCTTTCAAGAAACAACCTCGTCGATTTTCACCGGACGGTTTTCCTTTGCAGACAGATATACCGCCGCGAGCATCCGGTTGGCCTCCAGGCCGTCGCGCCCGCTTCCCAAGGGTTCCCGTCCTTCCCGAATCGCCGCGGTAAATTCCTGCCACTCCGCCTCCCAGGAGACATCCGGCCCATCAAAGATGAGCGTCTCTTCCTTCGGTGCCCCCCCAAGATACAGATTTTTCTCCTCGGAGTTAACAAACGTGTCAGGATTCCTTGGCCGGCTTCCAACGATCAATTTCTCAACACCGTAACTGCCCCCCAGGCCTTCAACAATCAAATAACCGGCCTCGCCGAATATCTCGAATGTAAAACGATTCTTCCACTGGGTCCAACTGGTGTGCATCATGGCCGTCCGGCCACCCGAAGTCCGAAAAACGGCGAAGGCATTGTCCTCCACCTCCATCGGCCAATAGCAGGTTTGGGTGTAACCGACAGCTTCCTCGAACTCGCCCAGGAACCAGCGAAAAAGATCCACCACGTGGACACCTGATCCAATAATTCACCGCCGCCGCAGATTTCTTTGCTGGCCCGCCATTCCTTTTCATAACCGGGCCTGCCGCCGTGGCCGTAGATGCACCGGGCGTAATAGAGCTGCCCGATCGCCCCGTTGCTTACCAAATCATGCGCTTTAAATATCGCCGGATGGTGTCTGTGATTGAACCCCGTCTTAAGGATCGCACCGTTCTCCCGGGCGGCCTTGACCATCTGCTCGGACTCCCGGGGGTTCCGGCCCAATGGTTTTTCACACAATACATGAATGCCCCTTTGGAGCGCCCCCAGGGCGATTTCGTGAAGATATTTATTCGGCGTCGCCACAATGACAACATCGGGTTCCGCCTCGCGCAACATCACCCGCCAATCCCCGTAGGCCTGCCCGGAATGACGCCCATACTGTTGCAGCAAAGCGCCGGCGGTGATAACGTTTACATCGGATGTGGAACACAGAATGGAAGCCGGATCTTCTTTAATGATCGCCGCCCGCTTGTTGCCGATCGCACCACAGCCGATGATGCCCACCTTCAAGATATCGTTGTTTAAAATAGTCATAAGCGCTCATCAACCGTGGCATGCCGGATATCCCAATGGTTCACGACTGTTTCCCCTCTTCCATCGTGTATGGCTGCCGCCTCAACATTCCGGCATCGCCGGGATCTTTTCCTTCATAATGAATCACATATTCCGTATAGGGCTCATTAACGTGAATCAGCCGTCCCGAAAGGCATTCAGGCCGCTGCTCCGCCAAATACAAGCACAATTTTGCCGCTTTTTCCGGTGGGGTCCCGCCCTCGGCATCGATCTCTACAGCTTCCGCATAGGCCCGTGCGCCTGCCGCTTCCTGACAGGCAAGCACTTCATCGGTCATGCGTGTCCGCACCGCCCCCGGCGCCACTGCATAGATCTGAATTCCTTCTGAACAGACACTTCTCAGTTCCTCATGAACCGTCTCCACCAACCGCAGCACGCCTGATTTACTTGCTCCATAAGCAGAAAAATTGGAACGTGCATACGCAGCCCCGCCTCCGGAAAACATAATGATCACGCCCCGCTGCGCCTTGAGCATCCGGCCAAGCCCGGCCCGGCATACATGAAAGACTCCGTTCAGATTGGCGGCGACGGCTTCGCACCATTTGTGAGGATCGTTTTTCCAAAGAGGACCGATCGGCCCTTGCAGAGCGGCAGCATTGACGATAACATCCAAACCGCCAAAGCATTGCTCATGTTCCCCGATCACCCTATCCACGCTTTCAAAGGAAGTCACATCCGCAACCTGCCCACGGACACGGGGCAGCATCGCATCCCCCGTTGCAACACGCCCTGTACCCTCCTGCTCTATCGTTGCTTGAGCCACGCGGCGCAGCCCCTGCACGGCATTCTCAACCTGCTCACACGACCTGGCGGCAATGGTAACGCCGTAGCCCGTGGAAACAAAGAAATCGGCCACGACCCTGCCGATCCCCCCGGAAATCTTCCCCCCCCAGGGCGCCGTTTTGTTTAGCAAGGTCGTAAATCTCATCAAACCGCCCACTGGACATCTTCGTGGATATTCGTTTCTTATACTGCCAATGATGATCGAACATCAGCCCCACATCGGTGATATTGCCGCTCTCCACGGCACGTTAAGGATATCCCCTTTGCTGCCCCTTATATGGTAATGACAAGTTCGGAATAACGGGCAAGAATTGAATCTGCAGTAAGCAGGTGCAGCGGTTCTGAAAGGGCCTGTGCAAGGAGCATCCGGTCGAATGGGTCTTTGTGGTGATTATCCAGGCGTAATAGCGAAACAGTATGTTCCGATCTTACAGGCAGTTCCTCGAAACCGCTTTCTCGAATGCCTGAAACAAGTTCTTCCTGATTGACATCCAGTTTCCCTATCCCGGATTTAATGGCTGATTCCCAAAGGCTGGCGCTGCTTATAAAAACAGTTTCGGCAGTTTCTATCATCTTTCTTGCCGATGCTGGGAGCGCAGGCGAATCCTCAAGCCACCAGAGGTAAATATGTGTATCAAGAAGGAGTTTCATCTGTTACATCCGAAAGCATCCAGTATCTCTTCCGGCAACGGCGCGTCGAAATCATCTGCAATCCTGATTCTCCCTTTCAGATAGCCGGGCTTTCGTACCGCTTCGTTCTTGAGAAGATACGGCACCAGTCTTGCCACTGGCCTGACTCCTCTGGAAATTATAACCTCCCCGCCATCTTGAACCTCTTTAACAAGTCGTGATAATTGAGTTTTCGCCTCGTGCATCTTTACAATCGACATCATTGATCCCCCTCTGTTTAGCTAACTTGGTCCAGTTTACCTCGTAACCTCAATATTGTCCAATAATAAATACAGAAGGGGCGTTTTTCAAAGGTCTCTGAACTTTCATTTTTCTAATCTGCGTAATCTGCGGATCAGCAGCCTGTGCCTTTCAAATTGCACCTTGATATCCGCAATTCATTCGCCATTTGAAAGAAAAAAACCCTCAAGTCAATGACATTGAGGGTTTTTGTCCTAAATATTGAAATAATCGGGAGCTGCCCCCCCATTCCTACTTCCATACGATGCCGAGGATGATGCCCAAAATCAACCAGATGGGAATAGAGGCGATCAGTGCCCAGAAAAGACCGGTCATCGTTTTCAAAGATTTATGCGCCTTCCTGATGTCGAGAATCCGCTCCACTTTGATGCGGATGTCTTCCAGGTGAAAAGGCTTGGTCACATAGTCATAGGCCCCTTCCTTGATCGCATTGACGGCGTTGTTTATATCCGGAAAGCCCGTAATCATCAGAAAAAATACACGGCTGTCCT
>CAIVVZ010000526.1 GCA_903909505.1 uncultured Desulfobacteraceae bacterium | reverse complement strand
ATTGCCCGAATTCCTTTTACCACCCCGTCAGACCTTACCGACAATCCCTTGAGATTCCTGGCGGTCCGCCAGGACGACATCGCCAAAATCGTTACCCTCCGCACGTCTGGGAGCACGGGAGAGGCCAAGCGACTTTTTTTCACCGAAGCGGATCTGGAACTGACCGTAGATTTTTTCCATCACGGTATGTCCACCCTTGTACGACCGGGGCAGCGAGCAGTGGTTCTCCTTCCCGGTGAAAAACCGGACAGCGTTGGGGACCTGCTCCTTCGGGGCCTTCAAAGAATGGATGTCCAAGTCCTGACGTACGGTCCCGTTACGGATCCCCTCCACGCCGCTGAAGCGATCGCCTCTTTCGGTGCCCATTGTCTTGTGGGCATTCCCACGCAGGTCCTGGCCGTGGCGCATTCACGCACAGGTGCCGCCATTGGAAAAGGCGGCATCAAGAGCGTTTTGCTGAGCACGGACTACGTGCCACGGACGCTATCGGAAACCCTGGAGGAAGTCTGGGGATGCCGGGTGTTCACACATTACGGCATGACCGAGATGGGTTTCGGGGGAGGGGTTGAGTGCGAGGCACTGGATGGGTACCACCTCCGGGAGGGTGACCTCTACTTCGAGGTGGTCGATCATGAGACAGGGGAGACGTGTCCCGATGGTGTGATGGGCGAGGTGGTCTTTACGACCCTTACGAGACAAGGCATGCCCCTTATACGATACCGGACCGGGGACATTGCCCGGATCATCCCCCGGTCCTGCTCCTGCGGCAGCGATCTGATGCGGATGGGCCGTGTCAGCGGCAGGTGGGATGGCGCTGTTCGTTTGGGTCCTGACCGTATCCTGACGCTGTCCGATATGGATGATGTCTTGTTCCGGCTCCCGGGTCTGCTCGACTACCGGGCCACGGTCTCAAAAGGCAGGGATGGAAGGTTTCGGCTGTACATCGATGTGCACAAGTCTGAAGTCGGCGGCCCCACGGACAGTGAAGTGCTTAAAGCGCTTGGTGAATTAGACGTGATACGAAAAAGTGTTGCCGAAGCGAACCTGGAGACACCCGCTGTGCGCTTCTCTGCAGAGGGGCGCTGGACCACGACCGGTGCGTCAAAAAGAAAGATCGTCGTTACGTGTGATCCGCCTGGCTGACAATCTACATCAGCAATTGAACATTAATTACCGATCCCTCCAAAAGATGATCTTGTCCTTCAGGTATCGATGCTACGGCCGTGGCCTTGGCTATTGAACTCAAGCGGCTGCGCTTTTTCATCGAATGGAAGCTCGGCAATCCGTCATCAAGTTCAAGCGTGCCGAAGAAAAAATCAGTCCAGTCGGACTTGCCTTCCCCGAGTTCAGATGCCAGCCTGGCATGAATCACAGGCAGGCCCAGGGGGTTTGTATGACCGGAAAGGGCAAGGAGGCCCGGCAAGGCGATCTGCAGAAAGCCCATTAGATTGGAAGGGGGGCCCCCGGGCAGAATAAAAACGGGTTTTTTCTCCAGTATACCGAAACCGACCGCCTTGCCGGGGCCGATGCGAATCCGGTGAAACACCTCTTTCCATCCAAGTCCTTCAAGCACCTTTGCCACCATGTCATAGTCTCCCGTCCAAGCTCCTCCGCTGGTGATTACGGCATCTGTTTCGTCGGAGAAAGACTTTAAGGTTTTGAAGATCGTTTCATGATCATCCTTTACAATTGTCATACGAGTCTTCATTTTATATTTATTGCACCATCCTGCCAGGGTAATGATATTGCTTGCGTAGAGTTGTCCATCCGCCAGGGGGCTGCCCGGTTCGACGAGTTCGTCGCCGGTTCCGATAATCCCTACAACGGGAATTCTAAAGACAGGGACCCTGCTGTGCCCGGCTGCGGCAAGAAGACCTGCCATAACAGGCGATATTTGTTGACCTGACCGGAGGATGCATTTCCGGAATGTCACATCCTCGCCGGCCGGCAGGATATTCTTGCCGGGTTTGATAGCGGTATCTATCAGCAGATGATTGCCGCTTTGTTTCACAAATTCTTCAGCGACAACGGCATCGGCGCCTGTCGGGATACGGGCGCCTGTTAATACCCTTACCGCTGTCCCCGGTTTGATCCGAATATCTCTTTCGCCTCCCGCGGCCATGGAACCTAAAATCCGCAGTCTGACAGGGCATTCGGTGGTCGCATTGGCTAACTCATGGGATAACACGGCGTATCCGTCTTTGCGGGAGGCATCCACGGATGGGGAATCCACCCGTGCATGGAGATCCGAGGCCGCTATTCGATCGACACTGTCAACCAGAGCAACGTTCTCGGCAGGGAGCGGTTTTATACACTCCATGGTTAAGCGCAGCGCCTCTTTCAGGCCGAGAGACATGCCATTCATGGTAACCTCGTTTTTAATATGTTTTTCACCGTCTACTTGCGGTGGATAATTATTCAAATTATATTTAATGAAGCAGAAGTCAACAGAATTTCTTTAATTTTTGATATTGCCCGGTCTCAGTGACACGGTTTTTATGTTTCCATTCATCTTCCGTATGGTCTTTTTAATCTTAATATAATGTAAATATTAAATAATAATCAAGTTACGGATATTTTATCATATATGATTTTTCAGTTGACATGTAGTTATGATATAGCTATTTTGTAATCATGCCTTAAACAACTTAACCCTTCATTTTACGGGTGAAGACCGTTTTGAGTCAGCCTGCAACTCATGATCAATCAAAATCTGATAGGGATGAAGGCAATAAGAAGGAGTTGAAAATGAGATACGCAGAAACAGGATACAATCTGGAAATTGATTTGGCGACAGGAAACATTGAACGGATGGAAACCGACCCGAAGATGATGGAAACCCATCTCGGCGGACTCGGCACCAGCATCAAGATACACTGGGACAGGGTTCCTCCTGAAGTCAAGCCATTTGATCCTGAGAATCTACTGATATTCAGCACCGGTCTTTTAAACGGCACGCCTGCTTTCAGCGCCAACCGAACCGTCGTTACCTT
>CAIVVZ010000525.1 GCA_903909505.1 uncultured Desulfobacteraceae bacterium | reverse complement strand
TACCGCTCAGCACGGTTGCAACGATTCGGAATTCCACGGTGCCGCGATCGCTGAACCGTTTTCAGCAGCTCAACGCCGTCAAGATCAGCGGTGTTGCGGTCCGGCCCCTTGACGAGGCACTGGGTTATCTGGAAGCCGAAGCCGCAAAAATTCTACCCAAAGGATATGTACTCGATTACACCGGTGAGTCGCGCCAGCTCCGAAAGGAAGGCAATAAGTTCATCTTCGCCTTTTCGCTTGCCCTGCTCCTGATCTTTCTGGTGCTTGCGGCCCAGTTCAACAGTTTCCGTGATCCCTTTGTCATTCTTGCCGGATCCGTGCCGCTGGCGATGTTCGGCGCGCTCATTTTCACATTCCTGAAAATGCCCGATCCGAACGTTCCGTTCTGGACGCAAGGCTGGACAACGACCCTGAACATATACTCTCAGGTGGGCCTGGTGACGCTGGTGGGTCTGGTGTCCAAGAACGGTATTCTGGTGGTTGAATTCGCCAACAGGCTTCAGGAGCAGGGACGCACCAAGCGGGAGGCCGTGTACGAGGCGGCCCTGACCCGTCTTCGCCCGATTCTCATGACCAGCGGCGCCACGATCGCCGGCCATTTTCCCTTAACGCTGGTTACCGGTGCCGGTGCCGCGGCCAGAAACTCGATCGGCCTGGTGCTGGTCGGTGGCATGACCGTCGGCACGCTTTTTACGCTGTTTGTCATTCCGTCGATTTATATCCTTGTTGCCCGCGATCATTCCAGAGACCGCGCACCGGGCGGCGTGGAAAAATCCCAATGAATAGGCTCTCAAGGGTTATTTTGTCAGTACTGATGATTAAGATGTTGATCGTTGCCGCAGTCCTGGCGCAGGAAGCGCCCATTGCACTCCGAGAGGACTTCAACAATCTTGACAACTGGAAGCCGCTGACCTTCCCGAAGATTGAACGACACAGTGAATATGTGATCACGCTTGAAAATGACGGCAAACGGATTCTGACCACCCGCAGCAAGGCATCCGCATCCGGAATCATTTATAAGGGTTCCTTCAGCGCCTATCACCATCCGATCCTGCTGTGGCGGTGGAAGGTGGACAATGTCTACTCCAAGGCAGATCCCCACACCAAACAGGGGGATGACTATCCCTTGCGGGTGTATGTGATCTTTGAATACGATCCTGCCAAAGCAGGGTTGGCACAACGCGCCATGTATGGTCTGGCAAAAAAACTCTACGGGGAATATCCCCCGCTGGCCAGTTTAAGCTATGTCTGGGCCAGCCGGAATATCACCGAGCCTTTTTTTGACAGTCCCTATACCGATCGGGCCAAGATGATTCCCTTGCGTTCAGGTACGGAAAAACTGGGTCAATGGGTGGAAGAAGAGGTCAATATTCTGGCCGACTATCGGCGAGTTTTCGGCGAGGATCCGCCTGAAAGCGCGTCCCTGGCCATCATGAACGATTCAGATAACACGGGTGAGGCTGCGGTCTCCCATATGGATTTCATTGAGGTGAGAAGCAGCGTGTCTGACAGCGGAAACATCGGCCCGAAACCCGTAACCCCCTGATGCAAATGAATACGAGGCTATCTCAATAGACGGTTTTTAACAAAAATATCAACATAAAATTGGAAAGATACAGATGAAACTTGCAATTGATCCTGAAAAATGTCAGCGAGACGGTATATGCGTGGCGGAATGCCCTGTTCGCGTGCTCGAATTGAAACCGGAAGATACTGTTCCCACAGCCACTCCCGAAGCCGATGAGCTGTGTATCCGCTGCGGTCACTGTGTGGCGGTTTGCCCAACCGGTGCGCTAACACATGAAAATCTTTCTCCGCTGGATTGCCCCCCCATCCGCAAGGAACTGGCTCTTGGGCCGGAACAGGTGGAACATTTTCTGCGGTCCCGTCGATCGATCCGGGTCTATAAAGAAGCGCCGATTGACCGGAATACGCTTTTAAAGGTGATCGATGTTGCCCGGTTTGCGCCCAGCGGACATAACAGCCAGCCGGTTCGATGGCTGGTTATACAAGAGAGCAAAGAGGTATTGCGGCTGGCCGGCATGGTGATCGACTGGATGCGGTATGTTCAAAAAGAGAATCCGGCCATGGCCCAAACCCTGCATATGGAACGCGCTATTTCGGCATGGGAAGCGGGAATGGACCCCATCTGCCGCAATGCCCCGCACATCATTGTTGCTTACGGCGATAAAGCCAATATGGCGGCGCAAACGGCCTGTGTCATTGCCCTGACCTATCTGGAGCTGGCAGCGACGGCATTTGGGCTGGGAACCTGCTGGGCAGGATATTTCAATGCCGCCGCCACGTTCTGGCCGCCCTTGCAAGGCGCCCTGGCGCTTCCGGGAAATCATGCCAGTTACGGCGCCATGATGGTCGGGTATCCCAAATTCGCCTATCACCGGCTGCCCGCGCGAAAAGAAACCGATATATCCTGGCGCTAAACGTACGAATATCATATCATGGGCACTTAGCGAAAGGATAAGCCAATATGCCGATACCGGGGAATCTTTTGACAACCGCGATGGCCGTCATGCCGCATCAGGATCCGGAAAGAGCCATTGAAATCGCCTCAACCCTGGATATACCGTTCTGGCCCCAGCTTCCCAGACTGAATTATTACGAAGACATGTATGTTCAGGCGTCCGAACACTTTCCGGGAATTGTTCTGGATTTGGTTGAAAAAACGCTTCGGTTTTCCATGGATAAGTTTATCGATGAAGTCGAAGAAACCCTGGCGCATTTTGAGGAGCCCGCCTATTTTGACATCAGTCCGGCCTATTCGGTGGTGTACCACCGGTTTCTGGAACTGGATCATTCCAACCGTGCTGCGATTCGCGGGCAGCTTGAGGGGCCGATCAGCTTTGGATTCAATGTGATTGATCAGGACGAGCGCCCCATCCTGTTCAATGATTCGGTCCGGCCCTTTATGTTTGAATTCATGGCCAAGCGCATCAATGTTCAGTTGAGCCGCCTGAAAACGCTCAATCCCAACGCCTTTATGTTCATCGACGAGCCCGGTCTTCAATTTCTGTTCAGCGCGCTGTCCGGCTATAACGATATGGCGGCCCAAAAGGATGTTGCAGGTTTTCTGGAGATGATCGAACGCCCCCGGGGCATTCACCTGTGCGGCAATCCGGACTGGGATTTTCTGCTGGGTTTGGATATGGATGTGCTTTCCATGGACATCTATACCAATGCGGAGGTGTTTTCCTCTTATGCAGCGTCTATCAAACGATTTCTGGACAGGGGAGGAGTCATCGTCTGGGGAATTGTGCCGACCAATTTCGAGCCGTTTGAAAAAGAAAACATCGGTTTGCTGGAACATCGTCTGGAAGCCATCTGGGATGCCTTGCAGAAAAAAGGCATCGACAGGGATTTTCTCCTGTCCCAAAGCCTGCTCTCTCCGGCCACCTGCTGTCTGGTCAACCCGGATGGCGAAAAGACCGTTGAAAAGGCGTTTCGGATGATCAACTCCCTTTCAGCCCGAATGCGCGAGAAATATCACTTGTGAGATATTGGCAAGAAACCGTCTCAATCTGCATGAAATATCGTTTATTTCATTGTGCGCCATGGAAACCATTTGACAATCTCGATCTTTTTTAATAAAAATAGAAAATTATGACCGGTCCTATCGTCTAGCGGTCAGGACGCTGGCCTCTCACGCCGGAAACACGGGTTCGATCCCCGTTGGGACCACCAATTATATCAAATAGTTACAAAGTTACAGTTTAATTTTTCGCCCCGGACACAAGATCCGGACACAAGACCCTCCGAGATTGCGCCTCTGAGGGTCTTTTTTTAACCATTCACTGCCTTCGGAAACTCTATCACTTTTCCTGGCATTTTCAATCCTTCCTCAAGTGCGCTTCGTGTGTCTTCCAGTCCAATTGTCCTGAGATACCTAGTCGTGGTATTCGGATTCTTGTGCCGCAAAATTGACTGAATTACTGATACCGAATTTCCTTTCTTGTAAAGGATCGATGCCGACAAATGTCTGATTGCATGAAAACCGAAAGGTTTGACATTGGCTTTTTCACAAAGCCTTTTCATCAGGTGTTGACGATGCTTGAATGGTTTGCCGTAATACGCTTCACAGAAGAAAGTTTCGTCAAGGCAAAGGAAAACATGTTCTTTATCTGCCGTCGTCTGAGCCAACCGTTCTTCCCACCTTTTCAATAAGGCGGCTCGAAGCTCCGTTGTCATGGGCAACCAATCACATTCCTGATTTCCACCCTCACGCTTTTGGGTCCAGAGGCGTATCCTTTTGCTGCTGAAGTCCACATCAGACCATTTAAGGTGAAATACTTCACTGCGTCTTGCTGCCAGATGAAGAAAGGTAAGCAGCATGACCTTGTCCTGACCCGTTGTCAATTCAAAGACTTTCCAGAAATCTTCCTCTGGAGGGACATACCTTGGTTCGCGTTTCTCCGGAAATTTCTTGATCGAAAGGACGGGATTCAATCCTTTCGGCCATTGTTCAAGATAATCTATGCCCCATTTCCAGGCAGTGCCAAGATTCTTACGATCCTTATTCGCAGCATTTCCGGAACGTTCACGATTCTGTTTAATGAGATAATTTCGACAGACCGTCAACGATATACCATCAATCGGCGAATCCTTACTCAAGCCAGTATCCGTGAAGAACCTTGTAAATGCAGCCTTCTTCTCATCAAACCCATATTCCGGAAAGTAATTCGTATTTATCTTGATAGCATAGGAATTTCCTATTATCACATTTAACGGTTGCACGAAATGATTTCAGTTAGTTATTGTGCTTTTAATTTCATACTTGATCAATAAATGACTTCAAAATTACTCATACCCCAAACAGGTAGCAATATTATTAACGATTTGAATTTGTGAATATTTTAAACAATAGGGCCTTCGGCAGCATGTTGTTGACATAGGTCACGGATATGATAAAGTATAAATTATTTATGCTTAATTTGAAATAATTTATATACTTTATCATTGAGGTGGCTCATGGCTTTTTTACAAAAGAACACAGATCTTTTAGGCCAACTGTTCTTTGACAAAAAGTGCTGGCAAATCGATGAACTGGCCGGCAAATTGGACTATGCTGTTATCTCCGTCAGGCGACTTCTGTTGCAGGTTGGCTATTACCGCAGCTACACCCATAACGGCAGATGGTACACGCTCAAGGATATCCCGGTTTTCAATGCCTTCGGTCTTTGGCAGCATGATGAAATTGGTTTTTCTAAACGTGGCACATTGACCAATACCATCCTGTATATCATTGATAACTCCCGCAGCGGATTCCCGGCAGGTGCCCTTTGCAGTATGCTTGCCACCGACTGCCGAGCGGTGTTGACCCAGATGTACCAGAAGGGCAGGATTGATCGGTTCAAACCGAAGGCTGAGTTTGTCTATTTGTCCGCTGACAAACATATCAATAACCGCCAACGGATGACTTGTACGGCTTCTGTGGATAAAGTTCCACTCAGTTCGATCAGTCCCGAGGTCGCTGTCCGCGTGCTCGTGGAATTTATCAACGATCCTTCGCTCAGCTCCATTGAGATATCAGCCAATCTGAACAATAAGATGAATATCGGTGTTGAGCCGAATCAAATCAAAGCTCTGTTTGAACAGCACGGTTTAAAAAAAATGCCGTTGGATTTGAAATCATAGCCGCTTTCACAGAATATTGCAGTCGGTTGGTCAATCTGGGTTCTCCGCTTGGCTTTTTCCCGAAGCCACCGGTAGTCGATTTTGCACCTGAGCTTGGTTGCTGTCAATGCGGCGGTCATCTTAAAGTTTACAAAAGCCGCAGTAAACCGGTTGTTACGCTGCATCTTGGTGAATTCATCAGTCATGAGCGGCTGATGGAATGTTCAGGCTGCAAAAAACGGTATGAATCTGAGCAACTATCCAGTCTGGTTTCCAAAAGGTGCAAATTCGGTTATGACGTCATGGTACATGTCGGAAAAGCCCTGTTTCTCAGGCATTGCTCTCAAGGCCAGGTGATTGATGAACTGGCCTTGCGAAATATTCGCATAAGTGCCAGCCAAATCGCGTATCTGGGCAGAAAATTCATCATCTATCTATCCCTTGCTCACAATCAAAGAGCCTACGCTATCCAAAACAGGATGCGCCGCCATCAGGGTGGATATATTCTGCATCTGGATGGAACCTGTGACGGTAATGGGCCGGTGTTGATGAGCGGCCTGGATTCAATCAGTGAAATTGTCCTGGGAAATATCAAGTTGCCATCGGAGAAGGCAGAAGAAATAATCCCCTTTTTGGAAAACATCCGAAAACTCTTTGGTATTCCGATAGCCATTGTACACGATATGGGCCGTGGCATTCTTAAAGCCGTGGCGGCTGTCTTTCCCGGAACACCGGATTATATCTGTCATTTTCACTTTTTAAGGGATATCGGCAAGGATCTGTTTGGAATTGAATATGACCTGATCCGCGGTCGACTTAAAGTTCATGGGATACGAGCAATTCTCAGGCGAAGAACCAGGTCTCTCAGAAAGGCTATAGACAGCAGCCCCAAGGCAGCAAGCATGTTGAAAATTGGCGTCAGCAGCGATCAGTTACCAGCCTTATCCAAGGATATGATTGCTGCCATTGGCTGCTACAGCCTCATCCAATGGGCACTGCGGGATGTCCATAATGGTTACGGCTTTCCTTTCGATTGCCCGCACCTTGGCTTTGCAGAAAGGCTATTCACCGTTTACCAGGAGATAACAACCATAGGCAATCATCATAGCGATGTGATCTTTCTGAAGCTTAAAAAAGAGCTTCAACCGATCATTGATGACATCAACTTGAAATCGGCAATGGCGACGATGAAAATCAAACAGGACAAGTTTTCTGAGCTTCGCCAGGCCATGCGGATTGCCCCTGAAAACTCAACCAAGGGGCTAAATTATGATGGTACAGACGACGATATCGGCGACATTGAAACCCGAGTGCGCCAATTCCGGGAAAAGATCACCAGTGAACCCACATTTTCAAAGAACCCAGATTATGTCAAACTGGTGGCACAGATAGACAAATACTGGCAGAAACTGTTCTGCGATCCAATTAAGGTTTACACTTCCGACGGCGCTGCTATCATGCAGCAACCCCAGCGCACCAATAATCTATTGGAGCGATTTTTTCGAGATTTTAAACGGGGGTATCGCAAAAAAACCGGCAACAACTCAATGGGTAAGATGTTGCAGACGATTCTGGCTGATACCCCATTGGTGAAAAACCTTCAAAATCCATCCTACATGGAACTACTGTTGAATGGAAAGTCTACACTTGAAGAAGTCTTTGCACAGATTGATGCCCAGGAGGCTCGCAATCTTATGACCAATAAGAAACAATCAAATGAACGAGTACCAAAGCCCATACAAAAAATGATAAATCAACCAGCGTTCCCGCTAACACTCAGAAATATTTTACTCAGTGCAATTTGAAGTCAAATACAACCGTTTATTGTTTTCATAGGGAATTTCCATTTTTATCGTATAATAACGGATGGATTGTGGTATAGGAGGTAAGACAAAAAACAAGGGTCACTAATGGCTTATGCAGGGTATCGACCGAGACACTTTTCGCCGGATATTTGATGACCATTGGGATGAATTCAAAGGTTGCCACTCGTCTTATGACACAGAGTATTATGAAGATGTGGTGCAGAAGATGTTGAGATGCGGAAGAGAAGAGGGTGGGTATTGTGAATATCTGTGTACGAAATGCGGGCAGGATCGAAGACGAATAGCTTTTACCTGCAAGAGTTGTTTTTGCCTCTCCTGCGCCAAAGGGTACACGGATGATTTTGTGGTTCAAGTTGGCCAGGTTATGCAGCCTGGACTGAGATATCGGCACATGGTTTTGACGGTTGCAGAGCAATTGAGGATTCATTTCTACCTAAATCGGCAGGAAGGGAAATTATTGTCTGAGCTGATGAGAAGTGGATATGAGTGTTTGGAGGATGTGGTCAGCACGGTGGTCAGACAGAAGGTGAAGATCGGGGCAATTGTGGTGGTCCAGACCCATGGTCGTTCCGGCCACCACAATCCTCATCTTCACATCATCATGACAAGTGGAGGAATCAATGAAAAGACGGGCAAGTGGGTGGATCTGGGATACTTTCCGTATGAAGTTATTCACAAGAAATGGCAGTACCACCTGTTGAAGATGCTCAAAGAAGTGGTGCCGACCGATGAGATGAAGTCATTGATCAATGAACTGTACAAGAAGTATCCGAGAGGGTTTGTTGCCCATGTAACCAAAGGCAAAGTACCGGAGCAATGCCGTGGATTGGCCAAATACCTGGCCAAATACGTTGCATCTCCTCCGATAGCTATCAGTCGAATCCTCTCTTACCCAGGCAATGAGGTCACGTACTGGTACAAGGATCATCAGAGGAAGGCCAAAGAAGTGGTCACTGTGGATGTGCTGACATTTATCGGCCGAATGGTCCAACACATTCTGCCCAAAGGATTTCAGCGGATACGCTATTATGGGCTGCAAGCAACCAAGACCTTCAAGAAGTGGGTTAAAGCGATAAAGGAAGGATTGTGGAGAATTGGACGTATTATTAAGGGCGTCTACGAGGTGGTTAAATGCAAGAGCTACCGAGAACGTTACCAGGGGATGAGTGGTCGAGATCCGCTTGTGTGTCGGTATTGTGGTTGTGAGATGGATCTGTGGAGAGTATGGCATCCGAAGTATGGGACAATTTATGATGAGTGGGAAAAAATCAAAGCGGGTAAATACGAAAGAGCAGTTGAAAGCAAAGACACAGCTACAGGAGAGGGAGGATATTCCCTTTGGCCCCCCGCCGGAGGAATACAATTACCGTTGTTTCCAATGTAGTTGCGAGATATGGGTTAACGAGGCGATCATTGATTTCGAACTTGGTTATGCCGAATTCGAAGGAAGAGAAGTGATCATGCCTGTTCTTGGTTGCCCTGTCGGGATCAAGGAAGTCATGCATGTTCACTTCCTCCGGACAGCCTTCCGGTCGCCAAGTGCTACCCTTATTCGAAAACTCCCCGACGATCTCTTTCTTCTTGGTGTCAACAGAAATGACTGGCTCATCAGCTTCTTGATAAAGTTTGACCTTGTCATTGATAAAGAGAAACTGATCATTTCGGTCTGGATGTTGACTCCCGCTCTCTTTGG
>CAIVVZ010000524.1 GCA_903909505.1 uncultured Desulfobacteraceae bacterium | reverse complement strand
GCCCATGAGAGAATTCAATGTCGATATGACAATCGAGCTGGTCCGTTGGATTCAAAACCGAAACCATCGTGCCTATCTATCGCATAGGCGAAAGAAGCTGGTGGGTATTAATAATGTTATTCATATTGCGTTGTAGGGATACTGGGGATGAAAAAGTGTATCTCCGGTACGGCAATCCTGGCGATAAGTGGCGTCTGGATGCTAAAAGTTGACGGGCTATCTCAAGATTACGATAGTTTGGTCTTTTTTTTACGAAACGGGAATCAATGTTGATACTGTCATTATGGTTGCGGAACGTTTGTTGCTGGCCACTTCTGGTGGGGGTAGCCATATTACTCATGGCTTGTGATTCTGGATCTCAGTACGACTACAGCCCTCGCTACATTGCCAGGCCAGTCAGTATGGAACAGAGTCCTGTATACACTTTTGCTGTTCATCCCTTACACAACCCCAAACGACTATTTGGCATTTACCAACCTTTGATGGATATCATAAATAGAAGGGTAAGCGGATTTTCGTTAAAGTTGGTTGCATCGCGAGATTACGCTACTTTTGAACAAAAACTTTACATCGGTCGATTTCACCTTGCTTTACCTAATCCTTTGCAAACTTTAACCAGTCTCAATCATGGTTATCACGTTGTTGGAAAAATGGGTGATGATTTTATGTTTCGAGGTATCATTATTATGCGAAGAGATGTCAATGTATTAACCGTAGATGACCTTAAGGGATGTGATTTAAGTTTTCCGGCGCCTACAGCCCTAGCCGCCACTATGATGACAAAGTACTACTTGAAGACCCTTGGCCTGAACCTATCTGACAATACGTTGCATTATGTGGGATCTCAAGAGTCAGCGATTATGAATGTTTACATGGGCAAAACCTTAGCCGCAGGAACCTGGCCGCTTCCTTGGGAACTACTATTAAAAGCCAGGCCGGAGTTGGGTGAGGCATTAGAGGTTAAATGGCTGACCTCGCCCTTGGTCAATAATGGATTGGTTGCCCGGAGTGATATACCGGCCGAACACGTGAAACAGGTTTTACAGATGCTTTTGGACCTTCATAACCATGACGAGGGTCGAAAAATATTGGAGGGCATACATATTTCTCGTTTTGATACCGCGTCAGACGTTACTTATTTGCCAGTGCAGAATTTTTTGGAGAATTACGCGCGGCTATTCCCTGATGAAAAATTGCCCGCAGGAGAGCGACGTTGAACTGGTTTTCTTTCTTTAACCGGCTGAGTATTCGCAGTACTCTCATATTGGGCGTGGCGGCGGTTCATTTTATTTTGATGACCATTTTTGTGATGGACATCGTTCAGCGCCAAAAGGTCTTCCTGCTTCAGACGGCTACTGCTGCCGCATTGAAGCAAGCCAGCCTCACAGGCACTGCTGCGTCTTCCTGGGTATTGGCTGACGATCTGGCAGGAATTGAGGAGGTGCTTCAAAATAGTCAACAAGACACCCCGATTCGCTATGCCCTCATAGTCGACACACAAGGGCTTGTATTGGCCCATACAGACCAACGCTTGATAGGTCAATACTTGGACGATTCCCTGAGCCTAAAGGTGTTAAACGGATCTGGCAGTCCCATTATATGGCATGAAGATCAGCACACAATCCATTCTGCAGCAGCAATCATGGTTGAAGAACATCCAATCGGTTGGGTTCTGATGGGTTTGGATACTACCCCCACCTACAATCACCTCAAATACGTCTCCTTGAGTGGTTTCTTATACATAATTATCGCTATTGGTGCGGGCATCATCTTTGCCTGGCTTCTTGCGCGTTATATACTGCGCCAACTACATTTGCTAATGGAGGGAGTAGACAGGCTGGGGGCCAATGAACTTGATCATCCTATACCAATTATTCATAATGATGAAATCGGTCGTGTGGGACAGGCGCTTAACAACACCATGGAAGCCTTGAAGCGGAGTAGATCCGAAACCCGCCAGGAAATGAATGAGCGCCGAAAAGCTGAGCAAGAGATTCGTTATTTGTCGCAACGGCTTATCGGTAGCAGTGAAGAGGAACGAAAACGCATTGGCCATGACCTGCACGATGAATTGGGGCAGATGATTACCAGCTTCCAGTTTGGCCTGCAATCCATTGCCGGTCTTTTACCTGATGACCCTGCACAAGCAAGGGAACTAACCCATAAATTGTCCAACATGGCCGAAGATATGGGGGAGTCCGTTCATAGTATCGCTGCACATTTATGGCCGGCAACCCTTGAGCACCTTGGTTTATTGGTCGCTGTCCGAAGTCACATCAACGAATTCAACCGTCGTCGACCGGAGATGCAAATTTCATTTTCATCCCAGAATGTTTCTGGCCGTCTAAACTTGCAACTAGAGATAGTATGTTTTAGAATTATTCAAGAGGCGCTTACCAATATTGCCCGTCACGCCAAGGCTCGGGCAATAGAAATCTGTCTGGATATCAGGAATGGGCAACTTCGATTATTTATTAAAGATGATGGAATCGGTTTCGACGTCCAAAGTCTCATGAAATCTCATGGGCTTGAAAGGGGAGGTATCGGACTCCTAGGCATGCGTGAAAGAGCCGCTTCAGTTGGCGGACAATTTACTATCATTTCATCGAAGAATAACGGCTGCACCGTCATAGCTGATTTGCCCTTATATATTGACGGGAAAGATATAGATGAGTGAGAAAATCAAGGTTATGATCGCTGATGATCACGCAATCGTGCGCGAAGGGGCGTTGCGACTTCTAAACGCTCAGCCGGACATGGAAGTGGTGGGTGAGGCCCAGAACGGCCATGAAGTGATGGAGAAAGCGCGAGATCTAAGACCAGATGTATTGGTGTTGGATATTTCTTTGCCCGGACTGACCGGCTTGGACTTGGTTCCCTTGTTGAGATCGGCTCTTCCTCGAACTCAAATTGCGGTATTGTCAGTTCATAATAATCCTGCTTTCGTGCAACAGATTCTCGGTTCTGGAGCCTTGGCCTATGTACTCAAAACCTCGCCCACCACAGAACTCCTTGAGGCAATCCGCTCGGTATACCAAGGTGAGTATTATCTTAGCGCTAAAGTGCGGGCATATGTAATTGGTTCTTATCTGCGCCAGCCCACCGCATCAGGGGAAGAGAGTTGTTATTCCCGACTCACCGAGAGGGAGAAGCAGGTTTTCCGGCTGGTAGCCCAAGGAAAAACCAACCGCGATATTGGAGAAATTTTATTCCTCAGTCCTCGCACAATTGAAAAATACCGTGCGGGCGCCATGCAAAAACTGAATTTGAGAGATCTGACTGAGGTTATCCACTATGCCATTAAGCACGGTATTGTTGCGTCCGAAGATTATGATTTGTAGCGAGAAGCCAACTAAACAGAAACAAACCAGAAAGCCTTTTCAATTCCCACGTTTGAATTCCTCAAAACTTACTGTAATTATTATGCAGTAGGTATTGTTACCCACCATAATTGCGTTACTTTGCGTATTCAACTGTAGTAGCCACCCTACCTAAATATTGCGGACTTTTACTTCTAATTTTGGGTAATTCAGCGACTTGCGCCCTCTTGGAGTGAAGTGCTACATCATAGGCAAAAGAAGAGTCCAGTCGGTTCAGTCGTGGTCGGTTTGGTTTTCGTCGCGCAATAAACTTAACAGAAAAAGGAGTCGAAGTCATGAAAAAACCAGGTTTGATTATGAGATGTCTTGTATTTGCGTTGCTGCTGGGTTTTGGCATTGGGCACGTCCATGCTGCCGAGCCGGTCAATATTACGGTAGGATATCAACCCTATGATACTATTTCTTACTCGGCTGCAGTTATCAAGGCGATGGAGCTCTGGAAAAAATACTTGCCTGCAGGCAGTCAGGTGGAATTCGAAGCTGCCTTGCAGGGCTCCATCATTGTCAATGCCATGGTAGCCGACAAACAGCAGATAGGCTATTTGGGAGATATGCCAGCCGTGGTTTCTACCACCAAAACCGATATCGCTCCTATCAAATTGGTTGCCTCTACGGGATTATCAGATGGACAACGTTGCAACGTGATTATGGTAAGATCAGATGCGCCTGACTTCAAGTCGCCAGAGGATGCCGTTAAATGGCTGGATGGAAAGACATTGGCTACCCCGAAGGGAAGCTGTGCTGATCGTTTTCTGCGTACTGTTATCGAAAAAGAGGGTATCAAACCCAAAGAAGTATTGAATCAATCTCTTGAGGTCATTGCTACCAACTTCCGTGTCAAGAAGATTGATGCGGCTGTACTTTGGGAACCCACTGTAAGCCGTATCGGCAATTTGGTGGGTGATGGCGTAGCTAAGATTGTTGCTACTGGCTATACATTTCAGACACCTGACGCTGGTTTTGTTGCCATGAGGTCGGACTTCGTGCAGAAGCACCCTGATATTGCCAAGGCCTGGCTACAGACTGAATTTGAAGCTCAGCAGTTTATTCTTGATCCCAAGAATTGGACAAAAGTGGCAGAAATTGTAGCTGGCCAGACTACCGGAATCACCACCACAATGGCATGGTTCTCCTTGTTTGGTGCAGTGCCCGGTAATTGCGGTGGTGCTCCCCAGCGGGATACCAAACCTTTTGTCTTTACGCCCCGTGTGCACGAATTATTAGTCGGAACATACACCTTCTTAAATTCATCGAAAGTAATTAACGTGGATAAGGCCCCTGAAGGTGCCATCGATGATTCCATAGCTCGAATGATTGTTAAGGATGCCAATGCTCCCACACCCTTAGGAGTTATTATGCCCAAAGACATCTCCCAAGCACCAAGATAATCTATCTGATTTATAGCTTCGGGGTGGACGGAAAGAAACGCTCCGTCCGCCCGTTTGATGGGAGAAAAAACATGACACTTAATATTCCCGCCGATAACAGCCTGCCTGAACCGGTTTTTCCAATAAAGATGTCTATTGGAACCAGAGTCTGGTTTGCCATGCGACACCAAATTACCAACCCCTCTTCTCTTAAGAGTCTGTTCCTGAGTGTTTCTGGGCTGGTTTTATCCGTATTCTTATGGTTCCTTGTAACTGAATATTTCAAACTCCCTCGATTTGAGAAACTTCCGGGTCCATTGACTGTATGGAGAGAATTTGTCTCTCACGATCCCTCATTCGGCACATCCATCTATACTGTTGAATATTATAAGCACATCATGTGGAGTACATTGCGCATATTGATCGCATTCGGTATCGCAACTGCTTTAGGGGTCCCCATAGGGCTTTTCATGGGCTGGAATAAGGTTTTTAGGGATTACTCCTTTCCCATATTAGAGTTGCTGCGTCCGATTCCTGTATTGGCCTGGGTTCCCCTAGCTATTCTTATGTGGTCTGGACGTGAGGAACCCATCATCTTTTTGGCATTTCTTGCATCCTTCTTTGCGACTGTGCTCAACACCCTGTTGGGTGTTGAGTCCATCGACGAAGTATATTTTCGGGCAGCAAGTTGCTTGGGGGCAAAACCCCGTCATATCTTCTTCAAGGTAGTGGTACCCGGTGCCCTGCCCTTTATCTTTACCGGCCTTCAGATTGGCATGGGGGTGGCCTGGTTTTCACTGGTTGCTGCCGAGATGCTTTCGGGCGAGTATGGCTTGGGTTATCTGATCTGGGACTCTTACGTGCTTAGCCAATACCCGGTTATTGTAATCGCCATGGTAACTCTGGGGTTGGTTGGTTTTCTATGCAGCGCAGCGATTCGCCTGGTTGGCAGACAATTAATGCGATGGACGACACGAGGTGAAGCATGAGCACAAGTGGGCAGATTTCTATCAGAAATGTTTGTAAAATTTATGATCCTGACGGAATGAACGTATGCGCGGTAGACAATTGTTCCGTTGAAATTGCTGCGGGTGAGTTCTGCGTCGTGGTTGGACCTTCGGGTTGCGGAAAAACAACCCTGTTGAACGCGATTGCAGGTTTTCACAGCATTTCCTCAGGAGAGGTTTATTTGGATGGTAAGATACTTTGCTCGCCGGATTTTATGACTCCGCCCGGATCAGATCGCATAGTGGTCTTTCAAAACGGCGCTCTGTTCCCATGGTACACTGTTGAAGAAAATGTGATTTTCGGGCCAGTCGTGCAGGGAGTTATGAGTCAGAGTAAGGCTAAAAAGGCTGCGTCAGAGCTCTTGGGTGAATTGGGGTTGCGCGATATATCACACAGCTATCCCGGAGAATTATCATCCGGCATGAAGCGGCGCGTTGAAATTGCCCGTGCTCTCCTTAATGACCCTAAAGTGTTACTGTTAGACGAACCCTTCCGCGCCATGGATGCCCTTACCAAAGGAGTCGTGCACGAGTTCCTGCTACAGGTTTACGATAAAACGAAAAAAACTATTTTTTTTATTACTCACGACCTTGAGGAGGCACTGTTTCTGGGCAGTAAAGTGGTCATTATGACCACCCGTCCCTGTCAGGTTAAACACCTTGTCGAGGTTGATCTGCCACGTCCTCGGGACTTTAAAGCACGAAGTTCCACCCGTTACCTGGAGCTAAAGAATCTAGTGGTGGAGGCTGTGCATGAGGAAGCTAAAAAAGCCTTCGAGGCTGGCGAACGCGAACTGGCTTAGAAAGGAAAATTAGCAATGCCGAGCAGCGATAATGTATTTTTTAATAAATTGCGAAAAAAAATTATCAACCGCACATCACTGCGGGGGGGAGCTTCTATCTGTATATGCCTTGTCGCATGGGAGATTGGTCGAGCTCTGAAACTACCCTTATTGGCAGCTATGCCAGCACCTAGTGAAATATTTGGTGTCTTATTGGGCTTGTTGGTGAATCCAGGGTTTTGGAAAAACTGGGTGGCAAGCTACCAGCGCGTTCTCACTGGTTTCCTTGCCGCCCAGGTTATCGGTATTCCTCTGGCATTAGCCATGGCCGTCAGCCGAGTATTTTACGGTTTAACATTTTCTACTTTTGAAATGGTGCGACCCATTCCACCTTTGGCCTGGGTGCCCATATCCATTATATTTTGGCCCACCACGGAAACGAGCATTGCCTTTGTTATATTTTTAGGTGCTTTTTTTACGGTAGTCATCAACGTGTTGGGAGGAGCTCGGAATGTTGATGTGCGATATGCCCGAACAGCCATTTCGCTTGGATCAAGGCCTCATGACATTTTTTTTAAGATTGTACTACCTGCTACTCTGCCAAGCATTTTTACCGGAATGGCAGTGGGTATGGGCATAACTTGGGAGGTGGTTGTGGCCGCCGAGATGATAGCAGGTAAGTCGGGTTTGGGTTATCTCACATGGTCTTCCTATGTGGGCGGCAATTACCCGCAAATCGTGGTCGGCATGATGAGCATCGGGATTGCCGGTTATTTATCAAGTTATGCCATCCGCACTATAGGTCGGCTGTCCATGCCGTGGTTGCGCATCTTTTAATTGAAGAGGAGCTGTGGCGAAAATGTTATCAACTCAGCGCAAAGGCGAAATGAAGATAGAGAAGGTATCCAAGAGTTTTGGATATCATCCCTTTCAACAACAGGTGCTTAAAGACGTTTCCATAAATTTGAGAGACAGTAAACTGACCGTGCTCATCGGCCCTTCGGGCTGCGGGAAAAGTACCCTGATCAACTTGTTGGCTGGCTATGACAAGCCGGATGAGGGGACAATTTTATTGAACGGGCAATCGGTTTCGGGGCCCGGATCGGACAGGCTAGTCGTTTTCCAGGAAACCGCGCTTTTCCCCTGGATGAATACCTTCGACAATGTAGCCTACGGGCCCAGGGTTTCTCGAAAATTATCCCGTTCAGAGATAACCGACCAGGTGAGGACTCTTTTAGAAAAAGTAGGGCTTCAAGACTTTCAGTCGAAATACCCCTCTCAACTTTCGGGCGGCATGCAACGTCGGGCGGAATTGGCTCGCATGATGATAAACAACCCGGCGGTGATGTTCCTTGATGAACCGTTCCGGGGTTTGGATGCGATGACGCGCGAACTCATGCAGGAATACTTCGTCGCTCTGTTGGAGGAGCAAAGTCAAACCGTGCTCTTTGTAACTTCGGAGATAGATGAGGCCATTTTTCTGGCTGATCATTTGTTAATCATGTCTAACCGTCCCGGGACCATTATCAAGGAGATGGAGATCAAGTTGCAACGACCTCGTCACAAAGACATGCTGAAATCTGTAGAATATCTTGACTACAAGCGTGAAGCTCTGGAGTTGCTGCACGCAGAGGCTCTCAAGGCCTTTGCTGGAGGCAGCAAGGCATCACAGGACTTTCTGGAAGCATTTCACAAGGAACATCTTGAATAGTGAACCATTACAACAACAATCCATCAGAAAATTAACAAAACCCATTTTGGGTTAAATAGAAAAGAAGGAGATAGATTATGACAGACAAGGTGGCGGTCAAACGTAAAAAAGTTACAATTCCTTATTTGGCTGAGAAGAAAAAACGCGGTGAGCTCATTACCCAATTGGCTGTATATGATTACCCCAATGCTGTTGTAGCAGATCGAGCTGGCATGGACATTCTTTGCGTATCAGACACTGGCGGCATGGTGTTGTTTGGCGAACCGAACACCACATCCGTGACATTCGAACAGGTTCTGATGATGGCTAAGGCTGTTGACAGGGGTTCAAAATATGGACTGCGCATGGTGGACATGCCTTACATGAGTTTTCATCTGTCTCCCCAGCAGGCTGTTGAAAGCGCTGCCACATTTGTGCAAAAAGCCAATGCTGAGGTTATGAAATGCGAAGGTAATCAGCACCACGCCAAAAACATTGAGGCCATAGTCAAGGCAGGTATACCAGTTCAGGGGCACATCGGTATCACTCCCATGCGGATGCCTCAATTGGGCGGTTTTGCGGCTCAGGGCAAGACCGCAGATCGAGCCAAGGAATTAGTGGATGATGCTTTGGCCATGGTGGACGCTGGCTGTTTTTCCATCATGTGCGAAGTTACAACCTCAGAGGTTTGTCAGTACTTATCGGAAACCTTGCCGGTGCCTGTCATCAGCCTGGGAGCAGGCAACCGGGCCGATGGAGTGCATATTATTGGCTCCGACCTATTTCATTTATACGAACCGCATCTTCCACGCCACTCTAAGGTTTACGTTGACCTGATTCCCATCATCGAAAAGGTTTATAAAGATTATATGCAGGAAGTTCAGGAACGCATCTATCCTGGACCGGAGCACACCGTGTTTATGAAGCAAGATGAGCTGGTCCTTTTTAGAGAAATGGTGGGTTGGAGGTGAGACTGTTTGAAAAAACTGTGTATAATCCGACAACTAAGTCGATTGTTGCTTTGTTAAAATTGGCTGGGGTGTTGCCAACGACTCCCAGCCGTTTTTATCTCTAAAAATTCATATGGAAAATGACATCATATTGATATATAGTTTTAAAGTAAATGAGTCAGGGGCCATTGCTGTTACTGGCCCATGGTCCCCATGAACGCTTACAATGATTTGTTGTGACCGAATGTTTATTTGGCTTTTTACTATAAGGGTATAGGATTATGAAAACTTCTGTAATTGAGACCCATTTTGCCGGACTGTCGTTGCGGCAACGGGGAAAGGTCAGGGATATTTATGACCTTGGGGACAGTCTGTTGATGATTGCCACGGACCGGATTTCGGCCTTTGATGTGGTCATGCCGGACCCGGTTCCGGACAAGGGAAAAATTTTAACCCAGATATCCTTGTTCTGGTTCGATGTGATGAAGGACCTGGTTCCCAATCATGTCATCACCAGCGATGTGGATGTATATCCAAAAGCCTGTAAACCTTATGCGGACGCGCTCCGGGGAAGGAGCATGCTGGTGAAAAAAGCGGCTCCGCTGCCGGTCGAGTGTGTGGTCAGAGGCTATTTGTCCGGGTCCGGCTGGAAATCCTATCAGCAGACGCGAACCCTTTGCGGCATTCATCTTCCGGATGGGTTGACAGAATCAGACAGGCTTCCCGAACCCATTTTTACCCCATCCACCAAGGCTGAAATCGGGCTGCATGATGAGAACATCGATTTTGATCAGGCCGCAAAGTTGATCGGAAAATCCCTGGCCGATCGGGTGAAGGCCTTGAGTCTGGCCATTTACCGGAAAGGGGTTGAACTTGCCGACAGCAAGGGCATTATCATTGCCGATACCAAATTCGAGTTTGGTTTATTGGGAGATGAACTGGTTCTGATTGACGAGGTTCTTACCCCGGATTCATCCCGATTCTGGCCCAAGGCTTCCTATAAACCCGGTGGATCTCAGGAAAGCTTTGATAAACAGTTTGTCCGGGATTATCTCCTGTCCATTCGGTGGAATCAGAAACCGCCGGCACCCAGACTTCCGGATCATGTGATTGAAGGTACCCGAAAAAAATATCTGGAAGCTCTACAGCTTCTTGCGGGTCCCGGCTATGCCGTCAACTGAGCAGTCCGTACTGTTGGAGCGGATTCGCCTGGAAGATAAAACCTTCCAGGTTACCACTGAAGCCGCCGTCGGAACACTTGCCGCCTCCATTGACCGGCTGGGTGTGATGCACCCTCCGGTACTTCTGGCTGCCGATTCGGTCTATGGGGTTGTCTGCGGGTTCAGAAGAATCGCGGCCTGCAAAGCACTGGGGCTTTCCAGAATTTCCGCCAGGCTGCTTTCGCCGGATACGGATAAATTGACCTGCGTCCAATTGGCGATCGCCGAGAATTCGCTGCAGCGGCCATTGAATCTGATTGAAATGTCCCGTGCGCTGGTCTTGCTGTCCGGGGTTCATCCCGACCCCGCTGATCTTCGCCAGGCAGCAGGGGCGCTGGGACTGCCGGATAATTTTTCCGCGATTCATAAGCTGCGTCAATTATCTGGTCTTGAACCCGAAATTCAGGAAGGGGTGTTGTCGAATGTGCTTTCAATGGCCATGGCTCTTGAACTGGGACAAATGGAAAAGTCCAGCGGAATCGGTCTGTCAACGCTCTTTGGATACTTGAAGCTGGGGTTGAACAAGCAGCGGGAAATCCTGACGATGATTCAGGAGATTGCATTCCGGGAGCATTTAACTGTCAAGGATATTCTATATGCCCCTGAACTTCAGCAGATTATGGTTCATGAAAAATGGGACCGATCCCAAAAAACCATTCATCTCAGGCAGTACTTAAGGCGCCGGCGGTATCCTTCGATTACAGCCGTTGAAAGTGATTTTGAAGCTCGAGTCCGATCCCTGGGCCTTGAATCCGGTATGGCGCTGATACCCCCCAGGGATTTTGAAGGCACCACATTCAGTTTTCATCTCAATTTTAATAATCTTGTCGAGTTGCAACATCGTCTTTCCCGCCTCACAGAAGTATCTTCCAGCCCCATCCTGAATGAAATCCTGAATGGCTGCCGGATTTCAACCCGATAATCTTCATTCGTTTTTCATCCGATACCGTATCTATTGTTCCTGCCTGATGGATTTTCTATGAAAGCCCTCCTTTTTCAAAGAAGGGGCTTTTTTTCTGCTCTAACCAATTCATTTCTTTAAACACTCTTGTTAGTAAATGGAGTTGTTTTTATCATATTGCATAAAATATAAATAATGAATAAATAATTCTTGACAAACAAAATGCATAGAATATATATAAAAATAACAAATAAATTTAATTCATTATTTATTGGTAATTGAAATATGCTGATTTTAAATTATGTATTCGCAACATCACGAAGGGAGTTTGTAACCCTTGGGTTACAGGAAGGAGGGAATACGTTAGGCCGACGATCTGGAGGAAAAGCAGTGAAAATCAAATACCATGTCCTGAATCGAATCCATAGGACGACCTCTTGCTTTGGGCCTTAAAGGGTGACGCTGAAAATCTCTGGGAAACTTTCTATAATGAACAGGAAACTTAACCTTTGGTAAAAGGAGATAAGATATGACGGATACTTACGAAAAAGAACCTACTCAGGCCTGGATTACAACCTTCGCAGGCACAGCCATCAATCTCTGTCTGGGAATTTTATATGCCTGGAGTATGTGGGGAGCTGCTCTTGTCAGCGAAGTCACCCTGGCCCCCGGAGATGTTGTGACCAAAACTTCTGTTATTCTAGCCGCCAAGGCAACAGACGCAGATAAAGCGCTACCCGGAAACATGGTGGTCAAGGCAAAAGATGCCGTTTCCCGACCCGATGCATTGAAAGTTAAATTCGGAACAAATGTAAAGGAAGGATATGTGCTGCTGAGTGAAGTTAAAGGCGACTTCAGAGCCGGCGACATTATTACCAAAGCCGGTGAGCTAATGACGGATCCCAAAAATGCGGGGTGGATTTATTTGAACAATGCAGAGACTGCCACGCCGTTTTCGCTCTGCGTTATTATGTTTGCCCTTCTGATGATTCCCGGAGGAAAAATTCAGGATAAAATCAGCCCCAAATTCGGAGCCACCGTGGGCGGTCTGTTTCTGGCCGCTGGGTGTATCATCGCCGGAATGATGAAAAGCTATACGGGACTTGTCATCGGATTCGGCATTTTCGGCGGAATCGGCATGGGAATCGGATATGCCGCGCCAACCCCGGCTGCCCTTAAATGGTTCGGCCCCCATCGTCGCGGGCTCATTGCGGGCCTGGTGGTCGGCGGATACGGCGGGGCAGCGCTCTATATCGGCCCTCTGGCAAAATATCTGATCGGCGATTTCGGTATTACACAGAGCTTCGTCATTCTGGGCGTTCTCTTTGCCACCGTGGTGGTCGTTGCCGGCCAACTCATCAAGATTCCGGGTCCGGGTTATGTGCCGGCCGCGCCCAGAGTTGCGCAATCCGCCAAACTGCTGGCTGCCTCGACCAAGCATAACTGGGAAGCCGGCGAGATGATCAAGACCTGGCAGTTTTATGCACTGGTATTCATGTTTATTCTGACCACTCAGTCCGGCCTTCTGATTATTGCCAATGCCGCGGGACTGCTGAGCAAAACGGGTGCCAAGATTCCCTTTTTTGCCGCCAATGCCTGGTTGCTCGTCTCTTTCGGGGGACTGATCAATGCTCTGGGTCGTGTGGGAACCGGAATGTATTCGGATAAACTCGGACGGGTGAACGCCTATTGTCTGAACTGTGGACTTTCCGCCCTATGCCTGTTTACCCTTCCTTACATCATCGCGTCCGCGAATATCTTCCTGCTGTTCCTGGCTGTCGGCGTTGCTTTCTGGCAATATGGCGGCGGTCTTTCCCTGATGCCTGCCTTTGTCGGTGATTTTTATGGTCCCAAAAACCTGGGCTTTAACTATGGACTGGTGTTCATCGGCTGGGGCCTTGGCTTTTTTATGGCCAGACTGGGCGGCACCATCAAAGACCTTACCGGAAGCCTCAATTATGCGTTTTATATTTCAGGCGCACTGCTGATTGTCGGTGTGATTCTGGCATACAGCACCAGTCGGCCGCTCTGGGCGGAAATGCAGGATAACGTAAAGGTAAATGCTTAGTTAACCGCACCGGGTAATCCAATTGGAGAGCCCGGAAAATCACCCTCGCAATGTGATGAGTTTGAACATTGCCTGCCCCAAGTGCCTTCCCCCCTTTGAAAAAGGGGGGCCAGGGGGATTTGAAAACGCAAAGACAAAAAATCTCCCTCAATCCCCTTTTTTCAAAGGAAGAGGTCAAAGCAACGTAATGTCCTTCTACTTTCGAATAAAAACACACGTAATATCTTACAGCTTATTAGTTATATTATTTCGACCAATAGAGCTGCAAGTTCCAAAATATTTTGCAGAACAGGATTTCCGTTCTTTCTCCAGATCTTGTTTTATTAATAGATGAACACAATAAATATTATATTTGATTTTAATTTTTTAGCTATAATTTTTCTTGACAATTAAAAATATAGTTTATAAAATATTTCAACAAATAAATAAGGTTCATTGATTATGGGGATTCACGAAAGGAAAGAACGGGAGAAAGAGCGCAGGCGACAGCAGATCATGGTTGCTGCAAAACGGGTCTTTTCTGGAAGCGGCTTCAGCAAGTCCACTATGGAAGATATTGCCAGGGAAGCCGAACTCAGTCCGGGAACCATTTATTTATATTTTAAAAACAAAGATGAATTGTACGCGTCGCTGTCTGTCAGAATTCTTCAATATCTGAGTATCAGGCTAAAACATGTTATCGAGAATACGGATCTTCAGCCCGAGCAGTATATCGAAGCCCTTAAACAGGCCATGCTCGATGTCTATGATTTTGACCCGTTAATCGTGATCAATTTGTTTCAGCTTCAATCCAGTGAAACGCTGAAAAGTCTTACGCCGGAACTACTGGAGGAAATCGTGGAACTATCCCGGAATTCTCTGGAAGCCATGGCCAATATTTTTCAGTTGGGTATAAAAAAAGGGGTGTTTATCGACCGGCATCCTTTTGCACTGGCAGACACTCTCTGGGCGTTATTCTCGGGAATCATTCTCTGGGAAGAGAGCAAGAAAATCATCAACGAGAATAAAAATTATCTCAAACCAACGCTGGATCTGGCTTTTGAAGTCTTTTCACGCGGAATAGCGCGTTAATTGCAGTCGGAAAAAATTAATAAAAAGCAGAATAACCATTAACACGATCATGGGGAGGAAACGACCAATGGCAGAACAAGTAGAAAAAGCAGAAGCGGTAGAAACATCTGAAGCGCAGATTGCGGTACATTGGCAGGAAGAAGAGTATTACTATGCATCCAAGAAGTTCATTGCCCAGGCCAACATGACGGATGAAGGCATCTATGATCGGTTCAGTCTGGATAATTTTCCGAACTGCTACAAGGAATATGCGGATCTGTTAACCTGGTACGAATACTGGCACACCACTCTGGACACCAGCGATGCACCGTGCTGGAAATGGTTTGTGGGCGGAAAAATCAATGCCAGCTACAATTGTATTGACCGGCATCTTGCCAAAAACAAAAACAAGACCGCCATCCATTTTGTGCCGGAACTGGAAACTGATAAAGTCGAACACATCACCTATCAGGAGCTGTATGTCCGGGTGAATGAATTTGCCGCGATCTTACAGGATTTCTGCGGATTAAAGGCCGGAGATCGGGTGACGCTGCATATGCCCATGACCGCGGAGCTTCCTATTACCATGCTGGCCTGCGCCCGCCTGGGCATCATTCATTCCGAGGTTTTCGGCGGGTTCAGCGGTAAGGCGGCTGCAGACCGGGTTGTGGACTCTCAAAGTGATGTCTTGATCACCATCGACGGTTACTATCGCGGTGGCACACTGCTCGACCACAAGGAAAAGGCCGAGATCGCCTTTGACGAAGCCAAGAAACAGGGTCAGACGCTGAAAAAAGTGCTGATCTGGCAGCGGATTCCTGGTAAATATTCCAGCCCCACTCCGTTGGTCGAAGGCCGGGACTTTATCGTCAATGATCTGTTGAAAAAATATTACGGCGTGCGCATCGACCCGGTGCCCATGCCCGCGGAAGCCCCGCTCTTTTTGATGTATACCAGCGGCACCACCGGAAAACCCAAGGGCTGTCAGCACAGCACCGGCGGCTACCTGGCCTATGTCACCGGAACCTCCAAATACGTTCAGGACATCCATCCGGAAGATGTTTACTGGTGCATGGCCGACATCGGCTGGATCACCGGACATTCTTACATTGTATACGGCCCGCTGGCGCTTTGCGCCTCATCGGTCATCTATGAAGGCATTCCCACCTATCCGGATGCAGGCAGGTCTTGGAGAATCGCTCAGGACCTGGATGTCAACATTTTTCACACGGCCCCCACGACCATTCGCGGTTTAAGAAAAGTCGGGCCGGATGAACCCGCAAAGTATAACTATCATTTCAAACACATGACGACCGTGGGCGAACCCATCGAACCGGCTGTATGGAAATGGTATCATGAAAAAGTCGGTAAAGGCGAGGCCATTATCGTGGACACCTGGTGGCAGACGGAAACCGGCGGATTTCTCTGCAGCACCCTGCCGGCCCTGAGGCCCATGAAACCGGGAAGTGCGGGACCGGGCATGCCCGGCATTCACCCCATCATCTATGATGAGGATGGGAATGAACTGCCATCCGGATGCGGCAAGGCCGGCAATATCTGCATTCAGAACCCCTGGCCGGGCGGCTTCCAGACCATCTGGGGAGATCGCGAACGCTTTGTCCGTCAGTATTATCAGCGCTATTGCAAAGATCCGAACAGCAAGGACTGGAGAGACTGGCCGTATCTGACCGGAGATGCAGCGGTTCAGGCCCCAGATGGATATTATCGAATCCTGGGCAGAATCGACGATGTTATCAATGTTTCCGGCCATCGTCTGGGAACCAAGGAACTGGAGTCTGCGGCCATGACGGTGAATGAAGTTGCGGAAGCCGCGGTCGTACCGGTTTCGGATGAAATCAAGGGCAAGGTTCCGGATCTTTATGTGTCCTTGAAACCGGGGTTTACGGCAAGCAAGGAACTTGAAGCTAAAATCATCAAAGCCCTTGTGGTGGAGATCGGCCCCATTGCCAAACCCAGAAAGGTCTGGATTGTGCCCGATATGCCCAAAACCAGATCCGGCAAGATCATGCGCCGGGTCCTTGGCGCTCTTTCCAACAAGACGGATGTTGGCGATGTGATGACCCTGGCCAATCCGGAAATTGTTGAAGCTATTCATAAGATGGTTGACTGATGACGGTATCGAGTCTGTAACCGTCCCTTGAAAAACCCGAGCCGGAAGAATGTGAGAATTCTTCCGGCTCTTTTATTCAGAAAGGAGAATCGAACATGAGTAACCCCTATGAAGAGGCTTTTGAATCCTCCATCAAAACCCCGGATGTGTTCTGGGCAAAAGCAGCCGAAGATCTGTTCTGGTACAAGAAATGGGATAAAGTGCTGGATGAGTCGAAAAAGCCGTTTTACCGATGGTTTACGGGCGGAATTGTCAACACTTGTTACAATGCGCTGGACTATCATGTCGAAAACGGCAGGGCCGATCAGATAGCCCTGATTTACGACAGCCCCGTCACGGATACCATCAAGAAATATACTTATGCAGAGCTAAGGGACGAGGTTGCGATATTTGCCGGAGCCCTGGCTGCCCGCGGGGTTGTAAAAGGAGACCGGGTTCTGATCTACATGCCCATGATCGCGGAAGCGGCCATTGCCATGCTGGCTTGCGCCCGGCTGGGCGCGGTCCATTCCGTAGTTTTCGGCGGGTTTGCGGCCAACGAACTGGCGACCCGTATCAACGACGCCAAACCCAGGGTGATTGTTACGGCCTCCTGCGGCATTGAAATCAAAAGAGTGATTCCCTACAAAGCCCTGCTGGATGGCGCCATTGAAATGGCCGCCTCAAAACCGGAGATCTGCATCATTTTTCAGCGCCCCATGGAAACCGCGACGCTGATTGCCGGCCGCGACATCGACTGGGCGACCGCCATCAAGGGCGTTAAGCCGCATGACTGTGTTCCGGTTGCCGCTACCGATCCCCTGTATATTCTTTATACATCGGGCACCACCGGTATTCCCAAAGGCGTTGTCCGCGACAACGGCGGCCATATGGTAGCGCTTAAATGGACTATGAAGGCAGTATACAACGTGGATGCCGGGGACGTGTACTGGGCGGCCTCGGACGTGGGCTGGGTCGTGGGTCATTCCTATATCGTTTACGGACCGCTCCTGAAGGGCTGCACCACGATCCTGTACGAAGGCAAGCCTGTTGGAACCCCGGATGCCGGTGCGTTTTGGCGCGTGATTTCCCAGCACAAGGTCAAGGCTCTCTTTACCGCGCCCACGGCTTTCCGGGCCATCAAAAGAGAGGATCCGGAAGGAAAATTGCTGAAGGATTATGACATATCCAAATTTGCCACGCTTTTCCTGGCAGGGGAAAGATCCGATCCCGACACCCTGAAATGGGCGGAAAACAACATCAAGGTTCCGGTCATTGACCACTGGTGGCAAACGGAGACCGGATGGGCCATTGCCGCAAACTGTATGGGGCTTCATCACTATCCGGTTGTCTACGGCTCGCCCACCAAACCCGTTCCCGGATGGAATGTTCAGGTCGTTAACCCGGAAAATGAACAGGTAAAAGCCGGAGACATCGGCGCGCTGGTTGTCAAGCTGCCGCTTCCGCCCGGAAGTCTGCCCACGCTGTGGAACAATGATGAGGGATATGTGAAGTCTTATCTCGAGGAGTTCCCCGGATATTACAAGACGGCGGATGCCGGATATATCGATGAAAACGGTTATGTTTTTGTCATGTCCCGAACCGATGACATCATCAATGTCGCCGGCCACAGGCTTTCCACCGGCGCCATGGAAGAAATTCTCGCGGATCATCCCCAGGTGGCCGAATGTGCGGTTCTGGGTGTGGAAGACGACTTGAAAGGTCAGGTTCCCATCGGATTTCTTGT
>CAIVVZ010000523.1 GCA_903909505.1 uncultured Desulfobacteraceae bacterium | reverse complement strand
CTCTTTATCTATTATCTTGAGGGTGCGCTGCAGGAAGACCCCTCCGGCCTGAAACATTTCATCGGCAACTGGCAGGAAGACGGGTTTTCATTTCTGTTTTTTACAGAACCGTCCCTGGATCAGATTCAGGATCTGGTCCGTGTTTCCCCCTTATTACGGTTTATTGATCATTATCAGATGTCATACCATGACTGGGTGGGAGATAAGGTTACGCCATTTTGCACCGACCGGTTTTTCATTTCCCCTCCCTGGGATCCATCCATTCCGCCATCATCTAAATTGCGAATCACGCTGGACCCGGGAGTGGTTTTTGGAACCGGAGCCCACCCCACAACACGCGATTGCATCGAAGCCCTGGAGCTGGCCTTTCAGGCCCAGCCAGTATGCTCGGCGCTCGATCTGGGAACGGGCACGGGGATTCTTGCCATCGCAGCGGCGCGGCTGGGATGTCCGCTCACCCTGGCCGTCGATATGAACCGGCTTGCAGCAAGGACTGCGGAAAAAAATATTCGACTCAACCATTTGCAGCAGGCAATTCTTGCCGTTCAGGGAAGCGCTGACGACTTTATCCAAATTGAGGCGGATCTTCTGATCGCCAACATCCATTATGATGTGATGAAACGACTGGTCTGCTCGGGCGGTTTTTTGAAAAAAAGCATATTTATTTTATCCGGACTGCTTCGCAGCGAGGCAGCGGATATCGAAAACAGACTGATGCAGTTGCCTGTTAAAATTTTAAATAAATGGGTGCGAGACGGAATCTGGTATACCTATTGGGGCATCAGGAATTAAGGCAGACATTATGCGGATCAAATGCTGGGGATCACGTGGTTCAATTCCGGTTTGCGGGGCCGAGTATCTCAAATACGGCGGAGATACAACCTGTATGGAAATTCAGGCAGAAAGCGGCGAGATCATCATCGTGGACGCCGGAACCGGAATTCGCAGACTGGGCAACCACTTGATGAAAGAAAACAGCCTGAAATTCCACTTTATTTTTACCCATGCGCATTGGGATCACCTGATAGGGTTTCCTTTTTTCAAGCCCCTGTATTCCAAATACGCGGCACTTCACATGCACCGCTGTCCGTTTCAGAAGACATTTGTTGAAACCATGCTTTCAAAGGTCATGACGCCTCCCAATTTCCCGGTACGATATGCGGATGTCAGGGCAAAAATCGAATATGAGAAGGCCTGTCCTTCCCGGTTTGACATTGGTTCGGTTTCAGTGATTCCCATCCCGATCAGCCACCCCAACAGCGGCAGCGGTTACAAGTTTATTGAAAATGACAAAAAATTCGTTTTTCTGACCGATAACGAACTGGGGTATGTTCACTCCAATGGATTGCCGTTTGAAGCGTACCGGGATTTTTGTGAAGGCGCCGATTTTCTGATTCATGACGCCGAATACACGCCCGAGGAGTATCGGACGACCATCGAATGGGGGCATTCGGTTTACACCGATGTTCTCAAGCTGGCGGTTCAGGCAGGCGTGAAGCGACTGGGACTCTTTCACATCAATCAGGAACGAACCGATGCGCAAATGGATGTCATTGTTGCCGACTGCAACCAAAGGCTCAAAGAACAGGGCAGTTCCATCACCTGTTTTACAGTTGCCAAAGACATGGTATTTGAGTCCAATAGAATATTTTAAGAATATCACTCTTGAGGGTTTATTGTTTTCATGAAAATTTATGCCTATCCTTCTTCGTCTGCTGAAAAACGGCTATCGGTGATTGAAAGCCGGGTACAATCGTTTAACCAAAAAGATCAACGGGCTGTCGCACGCATCCTGGAAGATGTGCGAAAACATGGCGATGGAGCACTGATCCAATATGCAAACCGGTTTGATTCACCCTGCCTGAACATCGAGACCCTTCAGGCAGGCATTCAGGAATATGAAGATGCTGCTCAGCAGGTAAGCCCGGAATTCATGGAATCCCTGGACCGCGCCGCATCTCAGATCGAATCTTTTCACCGGAAGCAGTCCTCAAAATCCTGGATTGATACGCCAAGGCCCGGAACGCTCCTGGGACAGATCATTAATCCCGTGAGCACCGCGGGATTATATGTGCCCGGCGGAAAAGCCGGCAAGACGCCTTTGGTTTCAACGGTTTTGATGTGCGCCATTCCGGCCAGGATCGCCGGCGTATCCACCCTTGTCATGACGACGCCATCCACTCCGGACGGCACTGTCAATCCCCATCTTCTGGTCGCAGCCAAAAGGGTCGGGATTGACGCAGTTTACAAGGTCGGCAGCGCCTGGGCAATAGCCGCAATGGCTTATGGCACCGGCACGGTCCCCAAATGCGATGTCATCGTGGG
>CAIVVZ010000522.1 GCA_903909505.1 uncultured Desulfobacteraceae bacterium | reverse complement strand
ACCACGATGCGTTCACCCGGCGAAAGCCCGGTTATGATTTCGATCCGGTCTCCCGAGCGCCAGCCGGTTTCGACTTTGCGGGGTTCGAAGAACCCGTTACCCAGATCAACAAAGACGGTGTTCCTGAGACCGGAATCGATGATCGCGTCAATGGGTGCTGTGACGGCAGGCGGGTAACTGACGGGAAAGTGCACGTCAACAAACATGTCGGGCTTCAAAACGAAATTGGGATTATCCACATCGAGCCGTACTTTGAGCGTACGTGAAACAGGATCGAACTGGGGAAGGGTGTTGCTCACGGTTGCCTGAAAGGCTGCGTTTTGATGGAGAAGGAACACCCGGGCAATGGCACCAGGCTTTACGAACCGCACCTCATTCTCGAAAATGTCCGCCAGAATCCAGACATGCTTCAGATCCGTGATCCGGTAAAGCTCGGTCCCCTTCTGGAAGCGTTCGCCCAGGGTGATGTTCCGGGTCTGGACAAAGCCCGCCGCGGGCGCCCGGATCTCGACATGTTCCCCCCCATGCCGAGACTGCATGATCTCATCGAGCTGATGCTCGGTCATTCCCAGGTTGCGCAGCGCGTTCCGGTAGTTTTCAATGTTGGCATCGGTTGACTCAAGCTGCTCCTTGGTTTCCGTGCCGCTCTTCTGGAAACGTTCGAGCGATCGCAAACCATAGAGATAGGCTTTCATCGCCGAGAAAAATTCCGGCGCATAGAAGGTGGCCAGCAACTCGTCTTTTCGAACCAGGCTGCCGGTAGTGACGGGAAGCATCTTCTTGACCCACCCGTCCGTGGCGGCATTGATCCGGTAGATCCGCGTTTCATCCACGGCAACCCGACCCAGTATCCGGATCGTCTGGGGCATGGCCTTTTTCTCAACTTCGGCCACCTTGACCCCGAAAAGCTGCTGCCAGTCACCACCAATTCTGACCGTCCCGGGAGGCATGCCCTCCATTTCATCGGAACGTCCCGGGCTGGAATCACCATCGGCATAGACAGCTTCCATGGGCATGCCGCACGGCGCGATGCCGGGTTTATCGGAAGCGTGCACCGGATTCATGGGATCCACGTAATAAAGGACCCGGCGTTCCTTGGAATCGGAACCGGCATCCAGTTGCCGATGGCTGTACCATGAGCCCGCAAGGAATGCGCCAGCCGCCACAACGAGCAGAAACACAAGGTAACCATATCTCTTCATGGCGGAAACCGCTCCTCACTTTTACGCTTACTGAAAAATCGTACCCTTGCAAACTGAACCGTGAGGTTCGGTAAGAAAACAAAGACCCGTGGCTTTGTAAAGACTGGGCAGGCTCCGACGTGCAGGACTGTGATCTTAGCACCCCGGCGCAAAACGCCGGGGTGCCGAAGGAGGTTTCACCTGCATGAATAGACTAACCTCTATCTTGTCATCCTCACTACGGCATCACGACTACAGTGTGCATCATGTCGTGCTCTTCATGTTCCAGGATGTGACAGTGCCACACGTACTCATTGCCGCCGGTCCGCGGACTCACAGGCGGCTGCCCCATTGTGATCGGCAACTGCCTGTAGCCGTCTCCTTCCGTGGTGACCGGATTCAAGTTCTTGTCAACAATTGACGCCAGGTTCCACTTCATAATAACTCGAGTGACCGTACCCGGATACATCGGCACCGTCTCCTTCCATCCCAGCTCATTGACATCCGGAGGGATAATGTTACCGGTAGCCACATAAGGGAACGAATCAAGGGCAACCTTCTGCCGGTTGATAAGCTGGACGTTTACCAGGTGAAAATGCATGGGGTGCACATCGCCCGTGGTGTTGTAAATTTCCCATACTTCCGTGTCTCCTGCCTTAACGATCTCAGCAGAATCACCGACCGTTGTAGGCGTGCCCGTCGGCGGATAATTCAGGTATGTGTCCGTCGAATCGAATGGCGAACCGTACGGGTCGTGGTCGTTACCGAGGATTTGGATGAGCCGGCCGTATCCATCAAAATACTCGTTCAGGCTCAGGAATCGCTTGGGGTAAGTGAGATTCAAACTGTCGGTATATCCCCATGTCGGCAGCAAAGAAGGATCGATGCCGGCTTTTAAATTCGTTCCGATGAGCGGCTTGTCATCCGGGCCTGTAGCCTCTGTCACCTTGAACCGCATGAGGACACGGGTGTTGGGGCCGAAGCCGGGCTTGGTGACCCCGTTGACCGGGTTGCCGATGCCAAAGGCACCGGGCGGATTGCCGTTCTGTCCTAAGAAGTTCCAGCCCGGAAAGTAGTCGTT
>CAIVVZ010000521.1 GCA_903909505.1 uncultured Desulfobacteraceae bacterium | reverse complement strand
TTCGCTGACGATCCGCATGGAAGGCGTGATTCCGGCTCTGGAGTCCGCCCATGCGTTTGTCCAGGCTTTCAAAGAGGCGCCGGCCTTATCCCCGGATGACAGCATCATCATCAACCAGTCGGGAAGAGGCGATAAGGACATTTTCACCATTGCCGATGCATTCGACGATCCGAAATGGCAGGCGTTCATCATCAAAAAGGCAGGTCAATATCATGCTTGAATCATACTTGCGGGGTAGGTTGATACAGCGGGATATCCTGATCATGACCCATATCGTGATCGGATATCCGTCTTTTGAGGAATCCTTTCGGATTGTTGAAACCATGGTCAATGCAGGCGTTGATCTGATGGAACTGCAGATCCCCTTTTCCGAGCCCATTGCAGACGGGCCCGTCATTCTTCATGCCAATCAAAAAGCGCTTTCAGGCGGAGCGACTGTTCAGAAGTGCTTCGACTTTGCCCGGAAAGTAACTCGGACCTTTGATATCCCTTTCCTGTTTATGAGCTATTACAATATTTTGTTCAAATACGGGATAGACCGTTTCAGCAAAAGGATGGTCGAGGAAGGACTTCAAGGCGCCATTGTTCCGGATCTGCCGCATGAGGAGGGTGTGGACTATCTCAGGGCCATGAGTCAGAACAATCTGGCGCCGATATTCATATTTTCTCCCACCACTTCCGATGAACGCATGAAGGCCATCGCATCCTTTGCCAGGGGCTTCATTTACTGCGTGGCCAGAAAAGGTGTTACCGGCATCGACACCGATTTTTCAGGCCAGCTTGAAGGATATCTGGAGCGATGCCGGGCTGCGACCGACCTGCCGTTGGCCCTTGGGTTCGGGGTGAAAGACAGACCGGATGTCGATTTCATTAAAGGAAAAGCGGATATTGCCGTCATTGGAACGCAGACCATCCGGTTGATGGAAAAAGAGGGGATCAACGCCGTCGGAGATTTTATCAAAGGGCTCAGAGATAAATAGGCGTCAGGCGTCAGGAGTCAGAAGGCTGAAGGATTTATTCGTCACCAAAAACCTCTTCGGTCTTTACACCTTTTTTACAAACTCTTAGATAGAAAGGGTCGTGGACATGATCAAGCGTATAGTCGGGCTAATTGTTACAGGGATACTGCTGGTTTCTTCGTCCGTTTTTGCCGCTGACAAGGTGAAAATCGGCTACCTTTCCACCATGTCTGGCCCCGGGGCCAGCCTCGGAATGGACATTCTCGATGGCTTCAAGCTGGGTATAAAGCACTGCGGCGAGAAGCTGTGCGGGCTGCCCTTGGAACTGATCGTTGGCGACGATCAGTTGGGGTGCAGGTTTCAACCCGGATGATGGGAATCAGTTGTAAGGATTCCGGGCTGGCCATCTTGATCATTGATAAGAGCGTCCGCGTGCTCAGTCGCGTTGCAGACCGTCACTATATTATGGAAAAGGGACGATCGGTCTGGAGCGGGACATCCGAGCAATTACAGGCCGCATCTTCCGTTCGCATGCGATATCTTGGGGTTTGAACACCAAGGGACCGGAAAAACCGACGGATGCCGATGATGGTGGCGTATTGTTAAAATTTTATCGTTACTTTCTTTCCGCCATCCTTGGATTTCATTTTGATCGTCAGATCGATGCTGCTGTCCCGGATCCCCAACGCCAATTGGGTTTTTCCTTCGCCACCCTCAAGATGCGTAATGCCGATCAGCGATTCGATGATCTTTTCAGCCACTTCGCTGCCGGGAGAGGGAAGATCTGTTATACGGTATTCGGCGGTCACCTTTACATTGCCGTCATTCGATTTTGTGATGGAAATCTGTTCGGCGTTGTTATTCACCCCGTGCAGCGCGGCCAAAGCCAGCCACTTTAATGCCGCTTCTTCCTTGTCCGCGCTATTTTTTATAATTGACATTTCTTTAAGCGGGTCCGTGGTTGCAAAACAATTACACAGTTCCTGTACTTTTAAATGTAAATTTCCCTTATCTTTCATGGTTTTATCTCCTTTTGTAAGAAATAAATCAAGATCGTGACCACTCAGCGTTCAAAAGTTCACATTACTGATATCATGGATGAAATGAATTTGAGTATATTATCAATAAAGCTGGAAACCTTGTCGGAAATCCCGGTTTCCAGCTTGTGTCGTGATAGATGGTTTCCTTTTGGTTCTTCATTTGATGGCCGTGGGTTTGCAAAGATGGCCCATTTCCATGGCTACACGGCCGCATCCCCCGCAGACATATTTCATGGCTGCCAGTTTATCTTTGCACATATGGCCGGTATCTACACTCGGTGTTCCGCAAAAACTGCAATTGGCTTTATCTCCGCAGGGATTGCACAAATGGCCAGGTTCGTTTGCAACGGCTCCGCAATTCTTACATGTATATGCCATGATGCTTCTCCTTTTCATTTTACTTGTTGAGTTCGCTCTGAAAAAAAACAGCGTTTAAACAACATTAAGATGAAAAATATTTCTGTCAACGCAGCATTGAGGAAAAAACCCTTGATGTGGAATGGGATCCCCTCATTCAAGAGCCTTGCGAATTGTTTCCGACAGCTCATTGATGCCGTATGGTTTTTGAATGAATCCATTACATTCTCGATTCATGATTTCCGCGGCCTGTTCATTCATGCTGTAGCCGCTTGAAAGAATGATCCTGACTTTGGGATTGATGGCTTTAAGGCGCTGAATCGTCTCGCCACCATTCATCGTTGGCATGATCATATCCAGAATCACCAAATCGATTTTTCCGAATTCCCGGTTGTATGTCTCAAGGGCTTCCTGGCCGGAACTCGCGGTGAAAACGGTGTATCCGAGGACTTCAAGGAATTGTTTGCCGACATCAATGATAAAGTCTTCATCGTCAACGAGTAGAATCGATTCTTTTCCTTTTAACTCTTTGGCAGGGACATGGTTCTGTGGTTTTACGGTTTTTTCCGATGCCAGCAGATAAAAACTGAATGTGCTGCCCTGTCCGATTCTGCTGTCTGCGCAGATCCATCCGCCGTGGTTTCGAATAATGCCATAGGATGAAGCCAGTCCCAGTCCCGTTCCCCGTCCCATTTCCTTTGTGGTGAAAAATGGCTCGAATATGCGTGCCTTTGTCGCTTCATCCATTCCCACGCCCGTATCGGTGACGGATATTTTTATATAATTGCCTGGACTTAATTCAGGGGGCCGAATCACGTCCTCATGAATGACGCAGTTTTCCGTCCGAAGATGCAGATTTCCGCCGCCTGGCATCGCCTGACAGGCATTGACGAATAAATTCAGCAGCACCTGATGCATTTGTCCCTGGTCGACCTCCACTGTCCAGAGATGATCTTCGTAATTCTTGTGTATTTGAATTTCTTTTCGCGTACGCCCGAACATTTCGATACTCTGATCCAGAATGTCATTCATGCGGGTTGGTTTGATTTCGTATTTACCCCCTCTGGCAAATCCCAGTAGCTGCCGGGTCAGGTCGGTTGCGTTTTTCACACAATCCTCGATGCAATTGAGGTGTTCAGAAAAAGGATGCGCGGCTTCCATTCCGAACATCATCAGTGATGTTCGGCCTTGAATTCCCATCAATAAATTGTTGAAATCGTGTGCGATGCCGCCAGCCAGGGTGCCGATGGCCTCCATTTTTTAGGCCTGTCGCAAACTGGCTTCCAGATTCAGTTGATCGGTGATGTCTCTGACAAAATTCAGGGAAGCGGGTCGCCCTTCCCAGACGATGTTAACGGCATTCAGTTGCACGGTATATTCCCTGCCGGAACGGTTAATGATCCTGAAGGAATAATTAGTCGCCGCGTGTGATTCTCCGGCCATTCTTCGACGATGCCGGTTAATGACCATTTCACGGTCTGAGGGGTGAATGAAGTCCACAAATGGTATTTCTGCCGGTTGTTCCTGGGTGAACCCGAGGATTTTCAGGGCACTTGGATTGGGGAATTTGATTTTTCCATCCTGCGCAATGAAAATGGCGTCATTGGCATTTTCAACCAGCAACCGATATTGTTTTTCACTTTCCCTCAGCGCTTCCTCCGCCTGCAAGCGTTTGCTGATATCGCGGCAGATGTTTACGGTCCCGTATGGGGAGCCGTCATTCTCGCGAAGAACATCCGAGTTGATTTCAAAAGGAATTTTTCCACCGTCCTTCATCACGATCGTGTATCTTTTGGGGCCCAGACGGCCATCGAACATAAAATGCATGTTCTCAACGGCGGATTCCTGATCCTCGGGAGCGATGAAATCAAGAAGGTTTTTTCCAAGGATCTCCTCACGCTGATATCCGTCAATCCTGAGCGCAACATCATTCAGAAAAAGAATCTGACCGTTGACATCCGTTCGGACCACGATATCGGGGATGGCGGCGATCAGCTTGCTGTAAAGCTCCTCGGTTTCCTGCAGCGTTTTCTCGGTACACCGGAGTTCTGTCTGAACTTCAAGCTCCCTCCGGAGAAACACCTGTCTGCGGACGATGAGAAAAATCATAATAACCGTAACCGCCAGTGTCATCAGGAAGAGCAGGTTGACGCTGAGCAGAAAATGTTCCAGCCGAATGCGCTGCTCATTCAGGATGCTCTGGGCAATTTTCTGGGAGTCGTGGTTCAGGGTTCTGGCATTCGACAATGTCTGGGTGACTCGGGAGAGAACGATTTCCAGGGTTATGGCTGTTTCCGGGCCATAGCCCGGTACGCCTTCCACCAGCCAGAGTTGGATGTCGCTGATGGCCGGAGCGACAACGGCATGCAAGGCGGAAGCCTGAACCAGATTGTCAAATACATACGTATCCCGCAGTTTCACCACGTCGTCAAAGACGATCTTGACCTTATTGCGAAGCTGGATATAGTTTTCAGGATTCGGGGTCATCCTGGTTGCTTCCGCGGCGGAAACGACATCGGCAAGGTCCTCGATCAGCAGTTCAAGCGCTTCAAGCTCTGTGAGCAGCGCGTTCGGCAGATTTTTTTCAATGGATCTCAGCGTGATGTTGGTTAAAATCCCGGTTGTGATCACGGCGGCAATGACCACTGCAATGACACTCCATTGAAGTGCCTGGGAAAAGTGACGAGATGATTTCATGGCGAGCGGGTTCACTTGAACAGCAGTTCCTTTTCCCGGTAAAAGCGTTCGGCTCCGGCATGAAGCGGAATGGATAGTCCTGTCAGTGCCGTTTCCGGAGTGATCAGTTTTCCCTGGGGGTGCCCTTGTTTCAGTAAAGAAAGCGTTCGCTCACTCCACAGGGCGCCGGTTACCTGGTAGACCAGGTCCGCTGAAGTTTCCGCACTCACTACCAGCAGGGCATACACCTGAAGGGTCGGTATCTCTGGAATGCCGGAATACACCCCGGAAGGGATTCTGCCCGGAACGATATAGGGAAAGCGGGCGGTAATTCCCGATGCCGTATTTGGATCAATGGGAACAAGAAACAGTCCGATATCGGAAAGTTGGGTAACCGCTTTCATCGGGATACCGGCCATCATCGCAAAGCCCTGAAGCTCATTTTGGGCCATTTTGTCCTGAGTGAACACGGGCTTTAAATATACCGGGTGAAAATCGTTTTCCGAAAGACCATAGGCGGCCAGGGCAATCCGCATGACCGCCAGTGTCCCTGAACCCAGCTCGTCAATGGAAATGTGTTTTCCGCGAAGATCCGGCACACTGCGAATATTGGCATCCCGGCGGGTAACAAGTTGAAGCATTTCGGGATAGAGGCTTGCCACCGCGCGAAGGGCACGACCACTCTGATCTCCGGCAAAAGCGTGTTCCGCCAGAAACGCCATGGAAGCGATATCGGCCTGAACCAATCCGGCTTCGATCTGGCCGGAGACAACGGCTCGCGCGTTTTCAATTGAGCCGGCAGAGTTCTGCGCCACGCCAATAATTCCGGGAACACCGTTTACAGCGGCCCCGGATGCGTCATTTTCTTCCACCAGTCTGGTCAGCCCCTCTGCAATCAATTTGCCGATCGGATAATAGACACCTGTAGGCCCTCCGGTTCCAATGCGAAACAGGCGTTTGGTTTCTCCGGCTGCAGGAGAAGGATGGTTCAGCAGCAGCAAACTTCTAAGTAACAACATAGGGAGTCATGCCGGAACCAGTTGAAGCCCCAGGGATTTTGCTTGGTTAATTACTCTTTTTCTCAAACGTATCTGGTGGTTTTTTTCTTGTTCCGAAAAAATGGTTTCATCAAATGCTCTTTGC
>CAIVVZ010000520.1 GCA_903909505.1 uncultured Desulfobacteraceae bacterium | reverse complement strand
TCCCCCTGATATTCCTGTAAAAACCGGTTAAAAAATGCGGTCATGAACTGGTGACGCTCACCTGCCATGCGTTTGCCTTCGCAAGTCATCATGCGATCCTTTATTTTGCAAAGCTTGACGCGATATTCCCGAAAACCGGTATCGTCAATGGAATACGGAACGCTTTGTTCAGCGGGAATATCGGGGCTGTGAAGCCTGGCGCCGATTTCTCCGGCAAAGAGATAGGCTCTGGCAATGCCGATGGCGCCGATGGCATCCAGCTTGTCGGCGTCAAAAAGGACTTTGGCCTCGAGGGTTTCGGGAATATGCCGTCCCCGGAACCGATGGGTGCGGATGCAGTGAAGGATATTGTCTTTCTGTCCCGGCGAAAAAACTAATGTTGCGACAATCGGCTCGGCCATCACGGATCCGTGGGCCGCATGACACACCGAACCCCGGGACGCATCCTGATGGGGCCTGCCGATATCGTGAAGAACGGCCGCGACCCGCAGGACGTCCATGTCCGCCCGTTCCGCCGGGCCGATATGCTCGCACAGCCGAAGGACCCGAAGCGTGTGATCCCAGTCGTGGCTGGCGCGCGCGCCGGTGAACATGTTCCGTGCGATTGTCCGGATATCCATGTCACGCCGCTGCTTTTCCGGTCAGCTCCGTGACAGTGACCCGGATAACGACGATTTTCTCAAGGGCGGATTCCGGATAGGTGAAGGCTTCGTTTGAGTATTGACGCATGATGATATCCAGTGCCGCCCGCTTTTCCACGGCATCCTCGATAAAGGCCGCAACCCCGAATGCGATGGCGCTCTGGAAATAAAATCCCCACTTGCAGGCGCTGTCACCTGTTTTCAACCGGCAATCCACATCGAACTCGATGCACACGCGGGGATTTTTTCGAAGAATATCGATTTTTCTCCCTTCGGGCGCGCAGTGGAAATAAACAGCGCCGTCCTGGTACCCGAAACTCATGGGAATCACGTAAGGCTGGTTGTCATCCGACATAGCCAGACGGCACACGGTGGATTTGCGAATGACGGATGCGATGGCTTCCGGATCCGTCATTTCCTTGTCTTTTCTTCTCATAAGCACTCATGAACCAGCAATTGATTCACCCTCCAGATATAAAAAAGGTTTCTACTGTTGTTATATTCAACCAACTCATGACAAACGACGGCTTTGAAGCATTCATCCCAGGCTCATGATCGATTCCCACCGCTGGAATTCCGTGGATACCGGAAGATTCTTTTTTTTCAGAATTTCAATGAATCCGCTGTCATTGAACCGCAGATAGGGGTTTACTTTCAGCTCGTCGCCAAGGCGTGAACAGACGTGGGCCGGATTATAGGCTTTCAAGTACGGATCAATGTCCGGGTTGCCCGGCTCAATCATCCGGGTAAAAGACATGGCGTATTTCAGGTAGTCATGCCCGGCATAGACCACCGTATCCCCGGGAAAAGCCATCAGAAATTTGATGGAATTATAAAAGGCCCGAATATCGCCGGAAAAACAGTTTCCGATGGTCCCGTTGAACAAAGTATCCCCGGTAATCAGGCAATTGCCGGCATGGAAGGTCACCGAATCATCGGTATGACCCGGCGTTGCATGAACGCCGACCGTCAAGCCGTCAAACTCGATTTGCGCATGCCCGGACAGAAACGCCCCGTCCAAAAGGGTGGCCCCGGATCTGGCCAGCAGTTCCTGGGTCCCGCAGGTATGATCCGGATGCAGGTGGGTATGCGTGACATGGGTGAGCGTGAGCTTGTTTTTATTAACGAAATCAAGAATGGACCCCACCGCGCCGCCGTCGATGGCCAGCGCCGAATGCTCTCCATAAATGACATAACTTAAATTATCGGAAGAATAAGGGAATTGCTGAAGGTTCATGGGTCTCCTGGTAATCGAATTCAAGAAGTTACCGACGGTTCACTCGCTGATTATCTATAGCAGCAAATTTTCTTTGTCAATGCGTAACTGCTCGGTCAATAACTCCCCCAGTCCGGATGCACGGTGAGTGCGCCGCGCCACGGCCTGTGGCAGAATATCCATGGCCGGGCTGACCAGCGTGAACCAATTGCGGGCCCGCGTAACGCCGGTATAAATCAGTTCCCGGGTCAGCACCGGATTCATTGCGTCCGGCAGCACCATGACCGTGTGTTCGAATTCAGAACCCTGGGATTTATGCACGGTCATGACATAGACCGTTTCCACATCGCTGAGGCGGGAAGGCAGCACTTTTTTCAATGTGCCATCGGCCAGGGGAAATACCACCTTTATGACGGGTTGACCCACACCGCGATCGTCGGTGACGGGCAATATGATACCGACATCGCCGTTCATCAGCCCCAGACTGTAATCGTTTCGCGTAACCAGAACCGGACGCCCCGGATACCAGCCCTCCGTGGTCCGGATAAGCCCCTCCCGGCAAAGGATTTGCGCTGTTTTTTCGTTCAGCCCTTCTACCCCCCACCTGCCCTTTCGGACTGCCGCCAAAAGCTGAAAGCGGCCAAAAGCATTCAGCACGGTCCGCAACCAGTCATCCCCGGCCCCGGGGTCTTGCGGCGGACCCACCTTCACGCATTCCAGATATACGCGATACCCGACGGGCGCATCCTTTGAATCGGCGCTTGCGAACGCGCCGGAATTGCCATCCAGCACTAGACGGGCAAAATTTTCATCGTCAAGGCTCTGCACGTCCAGATGGGCAATATCTCCAAAACCCTGACTCCAGACGGCGGCGACATTTTCAGGATCTCCCGCGTTGACGGCTCTGGCCAGTTCGCCGATGCCGCTGTCTTTACCGAAACGATGGCTTCTGCGCAGGACCACAATGCGCTGGTCCAGTTCCGTGCCATTTCCTGCAAAGGCTTTCAGATCATAACCCGTGTTTTTTTCCAGCCATGCAAGGGTTGCCGGCAAATATCCGGCCTGTTCCGCATGACCGCAGATATCGCCCAGCACGGACCCGGCTTCCACGGACGCCAGTTGGTCCTTATCCCCCAAAAGAACCAGGCGGGCTCTGGGCGGCAACGCGCCAAGAAGGGCCGCCATCATTTCCAGGTCGATCATGGAGGCTTCGTCCACGACCAGAAGATCGACATGCAGGGGATTTTGCGCATTGTGGGCAAAACGCCGGGAATCCGGCCGGGTTCCCAGCAACCGATGCAGGGTGGTCGCTTTCAAGGGGAGTCTGTTTTGCATATCAGCCGGCAGAAGGCTGACCGCACTTCCGATGGATTCCGTCAGCCTTGCCGCGGCCTTGCCCGTGGGCGCCGCCAGACAAATCCGCAGGTTTTGCCCCTGCTCCATCGCCAGCCCCTGCAATAGCACCAGCAACTGAACCACGGTTGTGGTTTTGCCGGTGCCGGGTCCGCCGGAAATCACGGTAAAGGCACTTGTTGCGGCAATGGCGCAACCGATGCTCTGCCAGTGCACCTCGGTTTTCGCCCGCTCTTCGGGACTGCGCAACGGCCCAAACAAAGCATCCAGCCGGTCATTTAGATTCTTTGGTAGATTCTTTGGTAGATTCTTTGGTAGATTATCCGGCAGATTATCCGACTGATTCTTTGGAAAATTTCCGGAAAAATCATCCGGGGAAACAAACGGATCGGCAATTCTTTGCAGAATCCCCCGCGCCACCTGCTGCGTGAATTGCCAGTAACGGCGAAGGTATAACCGGCCCGAGGACAACACCAGCGGCGTGTTGCCGGCGCCGGCGGCAACCAGCGATGACTCGCGCAGGCTTTGCTCCCAGGTTTCCGGGGTCATTCCGGGCAGCAGTTCCGATGGCCCGCCGAACAGGGATTCATCCCCTTCCGGAGGCAGAGACAGGGTCAGCTCCGGATCAGCCAGCGCAGCCCGCAAATCCAGGCAGATATGACCTCGCCCCAATTGATGGCTGGCCAGAACCGCCGCCGAGAGCACCGCATCGGAGACATCCGGCTGCTGCTCCTTCAGAAAGCGGACAAAAGCCCGGTCCAGTGGTCTGATCCAACCCCGATCCACCCACTCGCCAAGCACACGAAACAAATTTTCAGGCTGCATGGCGTCTCTCCTTGCCGGCAAAAGCCTCATCCAGCGCTTCAATCAGGGATTGGGGAGGGGTATCCGGATAGATGCCCTGCCCCCTGTCATTCACCCCCCGCAGAAACAGATACACGGCACCGCCCATATGAAGCTTGTAATCGTAACCGGGCAATCTGGCTTTCAGCAGCCGGTGCAGCGCCAGGATATAGAGGACATATTGCAGATCGTAGCGATGTTCCAGCATGGCCTTTTCCATGGCTTTTTTTGCAT
>CAIVVZ010000519.1 GCA_903909505.1 uncultured Desulfobacteraceae bacterium | reverse complement strand
TGTCACCTTGAACCGCATGAGGACACGGGTGTTGGGGCCGAAGCCGGGCTTGGTGACCCCGTTGACCGGGTTGCCGATGCCAAAGGCACCGGGCGGATTGCCGTTCTGTCCTAAGAAGTTCCAGCCCGGAAAGTAGTCGTTTCGATCATCTCCACTCGGAAACGGGGCTGCTGCATCATTGTAAAGTATTACATTCGTACCTGGCTCGACGCTGCTGAAGTCGACGATCAAGTCCGGCCTTTCCGCGGGTGCAACGACAAGGGACTTATTAATTAAAGACGGATCGAGCGACGGACTCCCTGCGAGAAAGGCAGAATCAGTGATCTGGAAAGGCACGTTGCTGGGCACTTTCACCGGGTTTGACAAGAATCCGCCCTCGGTGCCGATCTGCAGCCAAGAGGCGTCCCCGATGGCGGCGTTGATGAAGGGTTTGTTTTTCGGACTGCCGTAGGTCGGGCTGCTGGGCTCCGTGTCGAGAGTAATCCCGTTCGGACTACCATCGTCGATGTAAAGCTGCAAGTTGAGAAAGCGGGCATTACAGGCGTTGAGCATCCGAAGACGGTAGCGGCGCGCCTGGACGGTGGCCTCGGGGAAGGTTGTGCCGTTGACCAGCATGGTATCACCGAAAAACTCGGGGATACATGAAGGGTCAGGCAGGGGAAGGCCTCCGGCCCCCACATCCCATCGGCCGGTACCGTCCGCCTGGTTCGGCTCGTAGGTATGGGCGTACCAAAGGCTGCCCGGCTTGGTCGCAGCTTTTTGCACTATGTCGCTCCATTCCGGGTCTTTATCCTCGATATCGGGACCGACGAAAATCTTATCCTGGAAGACAAGCGGAATTTCGTTGCCGCCCGCCTCAATGTAGTTTGGCAAGCCATTATTTTTGATGAGGTTGGCTTCAAATCCGTCACGGACAAGCAATGCGGTGGCAAGTCCGGCATATGCATTCAGCCGGGTGGTGCCGTGCGCGTGGTCGTGATACCACATGAACCGGGCGCTCTGGTTCAACGGATAGTAGTACTCGGCAGTGCCTGTGAGAGGAACAGGATTCAGTGTCTTGTTGTTCAGAAAACTCGACCCATGGTGACCGATAGGTCCGAAGTAGTCGAAGGGGCCACCGTCGCTGATCCATGGGACTAAGCCGCCGTGCAGGTGGATGGCTGTCCGGTTAATCGCCTGGTCCGCACCCTGGATGGTTGTGTCAACCGGGACGATGTGCTTGCGTACTAAGAGTTCGTTATGGAAAGTAATCTGGATCGGCACGTTCTTGTCAGTAGGATCATTGGGATTACAGCCCTTCCCGATGATGATCCCGCCGAGGTGGGTCGGCGTGATGTTCCCGCCTAATCCGACGAACGGGACATATCCCCAAAGGGTCGTTGGACCCAAGTTAATGTTTCCGGGGGTGATTTGATCCTCAAACTGGACAATGCCGATATCATAATGGGTGACGCCCGTCACGGGCGCCGGCAAGGGACCCGGTAGCGCAACCGGGATTCCCCCGGGGCCGACGCCCCGCAACGCGGTCTCAAAGAGGGGAATTTTCGGGCTCTGATTAAAGGCATAGGCCCCGCGCACCATTTCCTTACAGGGGAGCGTTAACAGTGCAACCCCAATTCCCAACACCGCCGCATGCTTGAAAAACAGTCGCTTCGTAAATTTCATTAGACGTACACTCCTTTTCAATTATTATGATTGCGATACCTTCCACATTTGTCATTTGGGGCGAAATAAGTGGATCATACATTCCTCCGTTCCTGAAATCGCGCCTTGTTTCAGCCAGCAGGAAGTATTCATAGATGAATAGAAATAAGCTTAAGCATTTATCATGCCATGTGCAAATTGGAACCTAATAGTCATATATATAATATCAATATGTTAATAATAACGATAGAAATGGCGGGAACCGCTTCAAAGATGTTTTGAACCCGTTCACTATCACAATACGGCAGTCCGTTAAACAAATAGCATCATGTTATCAGATGGTTATTAAAATTTGTTCAATTATGGCATGGTCAATTTTGTCAGATAACCCGGCCAATCGCAAAGCGCAAGGGACCATCTGCGGGCGAATTAATCCTTTTCATCAGCCGCTAAATCTGATTTTTATGGCAGAGACTGCAACTGATCTGCGTTCCCTTGGGAATGGAAACGTTGCGGCCCTCTACTGAAAACGTCCGGTTTACGGCAGCCTCTGAAAGCACCGTCCCGGTTCCGGTGGTTCCATGACAGGTTCCGCAGGCTTGCGCAGATGCATAACTGTGA
>CAIVVZ010000518.1 GCA_903909505.1 uncultured Desulfobacteraceae bacterium | reverse complement strand
TATCGCTTTTTTGTTATATTAGCTGCAAAAAATTAACACGTCAACCCAAATTTCAAAATGATTTATAAAATATGATAACCTGCAAAACAAGCGAAAAAGGCAATCCAACTTTTGTTGAAATCTTGAATTGCCCCTCAATTTACGGTTAATAAAACCTGTCGAGGGAAACTGCCTCTGCGATGTTCAATATTATGTAAATTTATTGATATGTATCTAATATAATTAATCCTTCAGCTCTGCAACAAAATAATAATGTGCCAGTTTGATTTTGCTTGGGTGATGTTTTTGTCCATGAAGAGAATCATTCATTGTGTTTTTGACTGGCAGAAAAAAGAAAAGCCCAACCATATTCGGTCAGGCTTATTGATGTTATTACAATGCGTTTTCAGGTGTATTTCAGGCTATTTCATGCGACAAATACTGTATTGGATGCCAAGCAAAATGGCTTTCAAAGTGTAATTTCTATGCTACTGTAATCATTAATGTTTTACACTTTTAGCCGTTTTGTGACACTTTCAGGTGTCATTTGTAATTACACTATCACGGGTGCCGTACACACACGCTTTCGCTGTTGTAATGATTGACGCTGGCTGACACAATTATTTTCAGCGGCATTGATAATGTTTCATCGCTTCAGTTTTGGGACGTTCATCAGTTGAAGGTGTGGTGAAGATTGTAAAACTTTGACAATTTCATCTGCTTTTCCACTGGGGGGGAAATGATTCATATTGAATGTTTATTGAGTGGGTGGTATGCTAAATAGTATGTGGGAAAGGTCTGGTTGGCATCGGCTTGGGCCAGGTGGGTTGACAGCACCGGATCTATGTCAAAATTCGGCTGCTTTCTGGGAGTAAGGAATTAAGTGGAAAATGGTTGCGGATAGGTTGCGAATCGCGGTCAAATGCCCACAACCATCGCCCACTCCATGTCAATTAATTAAGATAGTTACATAAATCAAAGCAATCCGGCCTTCGGCACCATAATAAAAAAAGCCCTTACGAAAAATAATCATCATTTCGTAAGGGCTTTTTTGGGTCATGGTTAGCTTTTATTCATTTTTCCTTTTGCAGAGCAGCAGGCTTTTGTGCGTCCGGTTAACCCGTCAAGCCATGGTATCGACAACACTTCCGACCGACACTTTGAGATTACCTGATCCTTCTTGATTTTGTTGACTTTCATTCACATCCTCAGGATGATTCAGGCTGTAGACCATTTCTTCTTCATAAGAAACTGTACCGTCTTTGTTAATATCTTTTTTGTCATAAGTTTTGCTGTCTGCTTTGGATGCCGAAGCATTTTTTGCTCCTCCTGGTCCTCCTCCGGGCCCTCCTTTAGGTCCTCCTGCAGGTGGTCCTTGCGATATCTTTTCCTGAATCTTGGCATATGCCTCTTGAGCCGCTTTTAGATCGCCTGAATCCAGAGCCTTGCCAAGGCTGTCAATATCCGAGCTCATCGGATTGGTCCCTTTACCGCTTTGAGTGGGAGCATCCTTCTGCAGTTGAGCGTAGGCCTTCTTTGCATCGTCCAGACTTCCAGATTTCAGAGCACTGCCAAGGCTTTCAAAATCCTGCTTGATCTTGGTGAAAGGATTAACTTGATTTGTCTGATATGAACTAACGCTTGAAGAAATTCCCGAAATTGACATTTTTGATCTCCTTTCGTTTACGTTGGATAAATGTTGCCCATAATCAATTTTTGAAAGCTGACTGCTTTTGTTATTATTATCCGCATATTATTATTTTTTATAAGTCAATTTATCGTTAATCCTGTGTAAAGTTTTGTAAAGTAATTAGACCCTCTCTGGTTATTGTTCTATATTGCCGATGGAATATGATTGACGAACGCATGGCAACCGGATCATTCAATACCATAACAGACTTAAATCATTTATATTTATCTGTTATTGGCAGGACAGCGCATAAAACTGCATCTGTGATTTATTACGAAACCGCCAATGACGGACGACTGTTCAAATAAATTGAACTCGGTGCCGCAGATACGGGAAAAAGGAGATAACATGGAGCGGATTCTTATCATTGACGACGATACGGAATTGTGTGATCTGCTTAATGAATATCTGACTCCGGAAGGCTTTCAGGTTGATGCTATCCATGACGGACAATCCGGGGCCGATCAGGCATGTATGCAGGATTACGACTTGATTGTGCTGGATGTGATGCTCCCGAAGAAAAACGGGTTCGAAGTGCTGCAGCAGCTCCGCAGCAGGATTTCCACCCCTGTCGTGATGTTGACGGCCCGCGGCGACGACGTGGACAGGATTGTGGGACTGGAGATGGGTGCTGACGATTATCTTCCCAAACCATTCAATCCACGGGAACTGGTTGCCCGCATCCGTGCGGTGCTGCGACGAGTAAAACCGGATGGTAGCGAGCTGGGGTCCCTTGCAGCGTCAAACAGAATGCTCAGGGTCGGCGATGTAAAGATGGACCTTAGCAGCCATGGTGTCACCCGTTCGGACGCTCCAATTGAACTCACCGCCGTTGAGTTCAATTTACTCGAACATCTGCTACGGAACGCGGGGCGGCTTGTTTCCCGCAAATATCTCACCCGGATCGTCCTGGGTCGGGAGATGTCTGACTTTGACCGCAGCATCGATGTTCATGTCAGCAAACTGCGCAAAAAACTTGGCCCCGATCCGGCAGACATGGAACGGATTAAAACGATTCGAGGCGTGGGCTATCTGTATGTGCTCATCCCTCCAGTGGACGATTATCAAACCTGAAAAATCCGGAGATGATTTTGCGGAAACAAAGCATTTTTATTAACATTTATCTCTCATTCTGGCTTGCTACGGTCCTTATCGTTGCCACTCAGATATCCATAGACCGGTTGATGGATCCGAGACCGCCGATGGTTCACCTGCTGCATCAACACCTCGGCGCTTCCCTTGTCCTGTATGGTGAGGCAACCTTGAGCCGGCATCTCGACGGCAGCCCTGAAGCCATTCAAAGAATCACTAATCAGTTGCAGAACTTGACCGGTATCAATGCCTATTTACTGGATCCATTGAATCAGGATGTCGGCAATCGCACCCTGCCCCCGGAAGCACACAATCTTGCAGAACGGGCCAGGCAGAGCCAACAACCTGAAATATCTCCTGCAAAGAATTCTTTGATGATGGCAATGCCCATGACGGGAACGGATGACAAAGGGTATGTCGTGGTCGGCGAATTTCCGCGTGAGCCCCACAGGCAGCATCCGGGTGGCGCTTTTCATTTGACGGAAGGACTCTTCGTTATTTTGATAATCTCCGGCGCGGTTTGCTATATACTGGCCCGCTATTTGACATCACCGGTCATTGCCCTTCGGGACGCAACCAGGCGTGTTGCCTCGGGTGAGCTGAGCGTTCGCATTGCGCACACCATCGGCAACCGGAAAGACGAGCTTTCCGAACTGGCAGGCGATTTTGATCATATGACGGAACGAATCGAGCTGCTCATGACCTCTCAGCGGCAATTGCTCGGAGACATTTCTCATGAACTTCGGTCACCCTTGGCCAGGCTGAATGTGGCACTGGAGCTTGCCCGAAGATACACCGGCCCAGAAGCCCAAAACGCACTGACGAGGATCGAGCATGAAGCGCAGTCTTTGAATGAATTGATCGGCCACGTGCTGATGCTGACCCGCCTTGAATCCGGCTTTGACGGGATTCAGATGAAATCCGTCAACCTCTCCGCATTTATACAAGAGATATCCGCGGACGGAGATTTTGAGGCCCGGGGAAACAACCGGAGCGTTAAACTGTCGGTAATTGATGCATGTATCGTCCAGGGAAACGAGGAATTGCTGCGACAGGCTATTGAAAATATTGTCCGTAACGCCATTCAGTATACGTTTGAATCGACCTGTGTCGAAATTTGCCTGAAAAAAATTATGGACGATTCCGCACCGTATGCTGAAATCACTGTGAGAGACCACGGCGCCGGCGTTCCGGATGCGGACATCCTCAATATTTTTCACCCTTTTTTCAGAGTATCGAATGCCCGTGAGCGAAAAACGGGCGGAACCGGGCTCGGCCTTGCCATTGCCGAACGCGCCGTACACCTTCACCACGGCAATTTAAAAGCCGCCAATGCCCCTGACGGCGGTTTAGTGGTGACCATCCTCCTTCCGCTCTGCTGCAATTGACTGACTTTTACTGACGGTGAGTCCTTGCAGGCCATTCCACGGCGTTTCTCAATGGCAGTAGCTTTCGCTTGCACACGCATTTGCTGACAGCGCATGGACTTTTGTTGACCGGCACTGGTGGACGATACCGGGTGCGTTTTGCAGGAGTGACGTGGCAATCCTTGCCGAAGAAGAATCCGGCAGTTCTGAATTGATGGCTGCCCTGAGGCTGAAACGCCGCCCGACCTTTCGGAAAAACTACCTCGACCCGGCGCTTACTTCAGGTTGGATTGAGCGGACTCAGCCCGATTCGCCCTGCAGCTCAATTCAGCGCTATCGGCTTACTGACAAAAATCGACGTTGGCTGAATCGCACCGGTCCTGATCGATAGAAAATGCTTGATTTTGGCAAAGCATCTGAGTAGCTTGAGAAGGTCATGTGCGGCATTATGGCGGACTGGATTGGGAAGGTGTCACCGAAATCGAAATCACAGCGATTGACGAATAAATTGCCTGAATCCGGGATTCCTGCTTTCAATCTGTTGAAGAATCCTTTATACTTGTTGCACATCAGCAACGTTTCACTTTTGAAATTAACCGCGCGGAATACTCTTCAAGGCAAGGAATGATTTATGAAAAAATTTTTGATCGGGGTCGTCGGCATCATGATATTGATTACTGTGGGGTGTTCTACCACAAAAACGGTTCCTCTTTCGCAAATGCCGGACCCATCCCCTATAAATGAGAGAGCACTTGTATGGTTTGAGCGTGGCAACGCTTACGTCCAATTAGGAAATTTCGAAGACGCCGTCAATGATTTTACTCAGGCAATCAACACCGACCCCAATTTTGCCGACGCATATTATAATCGCGGACTTGTTCTGGGTCGGCTGGAAAAGCATGAGCAGGCCATCAGCGATTTTACCCAAGCCCTAACGCTCAATCCGAAAAATATCAACGCATATGCCGATCGCGGAGTTGCATACGGTTCTTTAGGTCAGCACGCACTGGCCATCAGCGATTTTACCCAGGCGATCACCCTGAATCCGAATTTTGCGAGCGCATATTACAATCGGGCGGTCGGATATTTTGTCGAAAAAAAATGCGAGGAAGCGCGAAAAGACGTGCGCCAAGCTCAGGACCTGGGTTACCAAAAGATACGGCCGGAATTTCTCGAAAATATGAAGAAAGACTGTCCCGAAAACTGAAACCAAGAGAATCCTCCACACATCAGAATAGCATATCGGGCAGTTCCTATATGGCCGCAAGCTGTATTCGGAACTTGAGCAATTTTTGGACGGGGTGGCGTGTGTTGACGGGAAAGCCGGCAGAATCTCTGTTATCCGGTTTTAGTCACATCCAGAAAGGTTTTCAGCAAATCCTCTGAAATCCGGTTCCCTTCCCTGGCCTGCGCCGCCGTGTAATGAACCAGACAGGTATAGAAGGGAAGCAGCTCCGGCATTGTTTCGCCGATGGCCCGGATATGGGTTTCAACCGTTTGAACGTCGCCGCGCACCACGGGACCTGTCAGGGCCTGCTGAACGCCCACCCGGTCGATGTTGGCAAAGGTGCCTTCGATGAGGGGTTTTAGGACGGCAAACGCCTCTTCAGGGGGAACGCCGGCCTGCTGAATGAGCCGGAACGAAACGCCCATGAGGGTGACCAGAAAATTGGAAGCCACCACGGCGGCCGCGTGATACAGCGGTTTTCCTTCAGTTATGATTTGCAGTGGAAGCGCTTCCAGATCCCTTGCCATCCGAGCGGCCGCCGACACAGCTTCCGAATCTCCCTCAATCGCAACCCGAATCCCTTTAAAAGGATTTTGAGTGATGTCAACAGATGCAAAGCTTTGCAGGGGATGCATGGAACCGATCGATGCGCCGGACCGGCGGGCCGAAGACAGGATGGTTGAGGGATGGGCGCCGGAACAGTGAAGAACAACCGCGGCTGGGGAAAACCCGTCCTGCCGAGATATCGACTCGCATACGGATTCAATCACCCCATCCGGTGTGGTCAGAAACACCACGTCGGCCTTGCGAGTGATCTCCCACGGCTGATCGGTTGCCTCTGAAATACCACAAATATTCGCCAGTCTTTGAGCGGATGTCCGGTGAAGGCTGGATACCCCGACGATCGCATAGCCCTTGCCAGCAAGGGTTTTTGCCAGAGCTGTCCCCATTCGGCCGCAGCCGACGATACCGACCGAAAGTTTCATTCCGCCGCCTTAATAGCAATGCTCCTTGCCGGGAAAACGACCGGACTGAACATCTTCCACATAATCCCGGACCCCGGCCCTGGCCAGATCCAGGAGCTTGGCGTATTGCTTGACAAACCGGGGGACATGACGATCGGTTAGCCCCAGAAGATCGTGAATCACCAGAATCTGGCCGTCACAAGAGGGCCCGGCGCCGATACCGATCGTGGGAATTTTGAGCTTTTGAGTAATGCTTTCCGCGATATCGGAGGGAATGCCTTCCAACACCACGGAAAAAGCACCGGCAGCCTCGACCTCAAGGGCATCGGCCAGAAGGCGATCTTCGTCCCGCTGAACCCGGTATCCGCCCATCTGATGAACCGACTGGGGTGTCAGGCCGATATGGGCCTGGACGGAAATACCGGCCAGGGATATGGCCTGGATAACACCGCTCACGGAAGCCCCCCCTTCCAGTTTGACGGCAGCGGCCCCGCCTTCCTTGATGAACCGTCCGGCATTGGCCACGGCGGTTTCAATGCCGGTTTGATAGGACATGAACGGCATGTCGCCAACCACCAGCGCATGCTGCGCGGCCCGGGTGACAATTTTCGTGTGATAAATCATTTCGTCCATGGTTACCGGCAGGGTGCTGGAATGACCCTGAACCACCATGCCAAGGGAGTCTCCCACCAGAATCATATGAACTCCCGATGTATCCACCAGCCTTGCCAGGGGGTAATCATAAGCAGTCAGGGCGATTATTTTCTCGCCTTTTTCCTTCATCTTGTACAGGGTCGGAATAGTAACTGGGGAAGTCATTGATGGCCTCTATTTATGTGAAAAGGGAAATCTACCGAGATTGTTTATAGTCCAGGGCTGCCCGGACGAATTCCCGGAACAGGGGGTGAGGGTCCATGGGTCTGGATTTAAATTCCGGGTGAAACTGGCATCCCAGAAACCAGGGATGGTCCTTCAGCTCCACAATCTCAACCAGCTCGCCGTTGGGGGACAGGCCGCTGATTACCAGTCCTTTTTCCCGAAGGCTTTCCTTATAGGCATTGTTGAACTCATACCGGTGACGGTGCCGCTCGGAAATATCCGTTAATCCATAGGCCTTTTCCGCCAGCGTATCAGGTTCCAAACTGCAGCGATAAGCGCCCAGCCGCATGGTTGCGCCCTTGTCCGATCCGGCATCCCGTTTTTGAATCGTCTGCGTCTGTTCGTCATACCACTCCAGCATCAGGTAGATGACGGGGTGGGCGGCGAATTCGTTGAATTCCGAGCTGTGGGCATCCGGAATCCCGGCAACATTGCGGGCAAACTCGATCACCGCGATTTGCATGCCCAGACAGATGCCAAAATACGGAATCCGATTTTCCCTGGCGTATTTGACGGCACATATCTTGCCTTCGATACCGCGCGGGCCAAATCCGCCCGGCACCAGAATCCCATCGGCCGATGAGAGCACGGCCTCGCAGGAAGCGGAATCCAGGGTTTCGGAATCGATGAACATGAGATTGACCCGGCTGTCATTGGGAATGCCGCCGTGGTAGAGCGCTTCGTTCAGGCTTTTGTAGGATTCCGTCAAATCCACGTATTTCCCGACAATGGCGATCGTCACGTCATGTTTGGGTTCCTTGAATTTTCGGATCAGTTCTTCCCAGTTTTCCAGCCGGGGTGCCCGGGTCCAGATATGCAGCAGTTCCACGATCTTGTCATCGAGCCCTTCCTTGTGGAAATTCAGCGGCACTTCGTAAATACAGTCCACATCCTTTGCCGTAATGACCGCATCTACTCCAACATTACAGAACAGGGCGATTTTCGACTTGATGTCCTTGGAAAGATTTCTATCGGCCCGGCAGAGCAGAATATCGGCCTGAATGCCGATGCTGCGAAGTTCCTTGACGCTGTGCTGGGTGGGCTTGGTCTTCACTTCTCCGGCGGTTGCTATATAAGGAACCAGGGTCAGGTGAATGTAAAGAACATTTTCCTTTCCCACATCCGCCTTGAACTGGCGGATCGCCTCCAGAAACGGAAGGCTTTCGATATCGCCTATCGTGCCGCCGATTTCAACGATGACGATATCGACATCCGTGGTTCCCAGCTTGATGCTGGACTTGATCTCATCGGTAATGTGGGGAATGACCTGAACCGTTCCGCCCAGATACTCCCCCTTGCGCTCCTTGGTGATGACCGAATGGTAAATCTTTCCGGTAGTGAAATTGCTGTTTTTCCCCAGCTTGGCATGCGTGAAGCGTTCATAATGTCCCAGGTCGAGATCGGTTTCCGCACCGTCATCCGTCACGAAGACCTCGCCATGCTGAAAAGGATTCATGGTTCCCGGATCCACATTGATGTATGGATCCAGTTTTTTGATGGTCACACGCAGACCTCTGCTTTCCAGCAGCGCACCGATGGCGGCGGAGGCCAGACCTTTTCCCAGGGACGAGAGAACCCCTCCGGTTACAAATATATATTTTACGCTTGAACCCATAATTTCCTCAGCCTTTCTTAAAACACATCATCGGAAAATCTGGCGCTTTCTCCCAGTTCCTCTTCGATACGCATGAGCTGATTATATTTGGCGATCCGGTCGCTGCGGGACATAGAGCCGGTTTTAATCTGGCCGCCATTTACGCCAACCGCCAGATCGGCAATAAAAGAGTCCTCGGTTTCCCCGGACCTGTGGGAAATAACCGTTGAATATCCGGCCTGCCTGGCGATTTCGATGGCATTCAGGGTTTCGGTCACCGTTCCGATCTGATTCAGCTTGATCAGAATCGCATTGGCGATTCCCATTTCAATGCCTTTCAAAAGGATTTCCGGGTTGGTCACGAAAATATCGTCTCCCACCAGTTGAACCTTGTTTTCCATTCTATCGGTCATCCGTTTCCATCCGTCCCAGTCCTGTTCCGCAAGCCCGTCTTCAATGGAAAATATGGGATACCTCTCCACCAGGTCTTCGTAATAATCGATCATGGCCTCGGCGGAAAGCTTTCTATTTTCCGATTTCAGGGCGTATTCCTTCTTACTGGTGTAGATCTCGCTGGCCGCGACATCCAGCGCAATGCCGATTTCATTACCCGGCTCATACCCGGCTGCCTCAATGGCTTTCATGATGTATTGGATGGCCTCTTCATTTGACCCCAGATTCGGCGCAAACCCTCCTTCATCCCCAACCGCGGTACTCAGTTTGCCGTCTTTAAGGATTTTTTTCAGGCAGTGAAAGATCTCGGCGCCCATCTGTACGGCCTGGGTAATGGATTTGGCCCCAAATGGGATGATCATGAATTCCTGAATATCCAGATTGTTCGCCGCATGGGCGCCGCCGTTGATGATATTCATCATCGGAACCGGCAAGAATCTGGCGTTGATTCCGCCAAGATACCGGTACAGCGGAAGGCCATATGCCTGGGCAGCAGCCCGCGCGGCGGCCATGGATACTCCCAGAATGGCGTTGGCGCCCATTTTGGCCTTGTTGGGAGTACCATCCAGCTCGATCATGAGCTTATCAATGAGCATTTGATTGGCGGCGTCTTTTCCCAGCAGCAGCGGGGAGATCTCATTCATGACATTGTTAACCGCTGTAACCACTCCCTTGCCGCCATACCGCTTGGCGCGTTTGTTTCGCAGCTCAAGGGCCTCCCGGGTACCGGTGGATGCGCCCGAAGGAACCGCGGCCCGCCCCGTGGCCCCGCAAGCAAGGAACATATCCACTTCCACGGTTGGGTTACCTCTGGAATCCAGTATTTCCCTGGCCTTGATATTGACGATTTCTGTCATGTTGCCCTCCCTTTTTATGGTCTATTTGATATCTATATGATATGATCGGATTCGATACAATATAAAAGCATTTGTTACTCTTGTTCTGGATAGATGTCAAGAAGCCGTGGAGTCGTACGGCCGGTTTATTCAAAGAAATAAGATGTGATTTCAAACGATTGGGAAATTCCATGAAAGACCTGGATCTTTATCAAAAAGCGCATTTGCTGGTTGCGGCAATTCGAATTCTGGAATACCAGCATCACAGCCCCCCCGCCATTGAAGCCGTCTGCCGGCTACTGGGCATTTCCGTGGAAGAAGGCGGATTCTTTTTCCGGAAATTTGAAGAAACCGGCATCCTCGAAGCTGTCGAAAGCCCGCAGGGCATTCGCCTGGCCATACGGGATCATTCCAAAATCGAAGAAATCCCCAGAGGCCTGTCTGAAACCCTTCTGGACAAGGAACTTAAGAATTTTCAGATCGCGCGAAAAGGATTGACCCAAAAAATCGAAAGCTTCCAGGCTGCTCAGGCTGAAAAGAAAAAGCAGATGTTTGCGGAACTGGAAAAAAAGCTTAAAACAGGCATGGAAAAGAAATAGGGCACGGCTTACCGTTTCATGCCGACGGATCGCAGTCCCTTGACGAACTGGGCCTCAGATGCCGAACCCATCAGATATTCTTCGATCTCATCCAGCATGTGGCTGATTTTAAAAGGCTTGGATAGAAGACGGTAACCAAAGCGGCTTAACTCATCGCTGATTTTGTGCTTGAGCCCCTCAACACCTAAAAAGCCCGTAATATATACAATTTTCGTATCGGGTTTTTCACGGCGGATGACCTGCACCATCTCAATCCCATTGGTTTTCGGCATGATCACGTCGGTAAACACCAGATCCGGGTGAAACTGCCGGAATACCGCCAGGCCTTCCTCGCCATTGGCCGCGGCCATGATCCGATATCCTTCGGCTTCCAAAACATCGCGATAGAGTTCCAACAGATCCGGCTCGTCTTCAACAACAAGAATCCGGCGCCGGTCATCGGCCGCGGACAACATGCCGGATTGAATCACCTCGATGATTTCCGGATCATTCAAGCGGCTGATGACATCGCTCAAGCGGTTGAGTCGTTTCATCTCCCGATTGGCCCGAGAGGAGTTGTCCGGGTTCAGATCCGGGTGGTATACCTTGCTGAGCAGGTGATAACTGGACTTGATATAGGAAAGCGCCGCTTTTTCCCCTAAATCAGATAGAATTTCCCTGGCCTTTTCCAGCAGGCCAAAATGCAACAATTCGGTTTCCAGATAAAGCTGGTGATCCAATGCGCCCCCTTTGAAACATGATCAAGGCTGTTTCGATATCCTATCCGCCCTTCTGGCGGCCAGCGCAGCCGCATTGCATTCCAGGCTGATGCGGACTTCCAGAAGCTCTTCCAACGAGGCATTCTGGGTTTCCATGGCAACCGCCGGCGGATTCCTGGATTTGAACACGGGATTTTGGATTTTATAGGAAATTTCAAAATACTGCAAATTAAAACTGCCTTCTCGCGGCAGGCGCCGGGCTCTGGCGTTTCCCGGAGTTGACTTTGCCGGTTGAAACATCTATGTTCCCCACACAATACACTTCTTTCAAAAAACTTAGCCTGGAAATGGGCAATTCAGGACGAATCGGCAGTAAAATATGACCCTGTTCAAAGAAACGATCCATCGCAAAATTCTTGAGACGATCGAGGATCACGCGAATAAAATCACTTCCCGCGACCTTGAAAAAAAGCTCGTTCAGCGGATTTCAGTCGGGCGGCGGGAATTCCAGGCCGCGCTGAAGGCGCTGATTGCAGAGGGGGAACTGGTCTATACCTATCTTTACGGATGCACGTTTATCGAAAAATCCTTCAACAGACCGGTTCGGGTGGGATCGCGGGTGATACTGACCCCGCCTGAACGCCATCCGGTGCTGAACGGGTCCGATATCGCCGTGAGGCTTCGGCAGGGAGCATCTTTTGGCTGCGGCCAGCATCCCACCACCCGGCTGGCCATTCAGGGAATCGAATATGCCTTAAAAACGCTTCGAATCTGCGACGGCATCCCGAATACGACCCTACTGGACATCGGCACGGGCTCCGGAGTTCTGGCCATCAGCGCTTTAAAGCTGGGGATTCATCGGGCAATGGGAACGGACATGGACCCCTGCGCCATTGCCGAAGCCGGGGAAAACGCCCAAATCAACGGCCTGTCGCAGCGGTTTACGGTACGGGATGCGCCTGCCGAGGAAATCGGCGGCCGGTTTCATCTGATCGCCGCCAATCTTAGGTATCCGACACTGGCGCGGTTAAGTCCTTACATTGCATCGCATATCCACGGAAAGGGCGCGGCTGTGCTTTCCGGTATTCGGGAAGAAGAGACAGAAGAGGTTAAAAGGATTTATGCCGGGCTGAATCTGAAATGCCGGTGGGAGGCAACTGAAGACGGATGGGCAGGACTTGTCCTGTCAAAACGGAGCCTTTCCTGAATCAGCCGGCAACCCTCCCGCACAACCTGTTTATTTTGCTTCGGCCATACCGGACCGAAGCCATGAATTATTTGCTGTCATCAATTATTTTAGTTTCCGGTTTTTTAGTTTCCGGCTCGGCTTCTAATTTTTTTTTCATCTCCGACTCGGCTTCTAATTTTCCGTCGGGATCATCCATTGCCTTCTTGAAATTCTTTATGGACTTTCCCAGGGAATTGCCCAGTTCCGGCAGTTTGCCGGGTCCAAAAATAATCAGGACAATGACCAGTATAACGATTAAATGCATCGGTGAAAAAATGCCTGAAAACATGATTTACCCTCCTCTTGCGTGACCCATGAGCAACCGGCGATTGTCTGCATGTCGGCGTAATATACCGATAAAATGCTTATGCAGTTTTTGGCAGCCGGATCACCATAACCGGCACATGACTTCTGCGGACCACCCGCATGGCAGTGCTGCCCATCATGGCGCCGGCCAGTATGCCGTGACCGTGCGTACCCATGACAATGACATCATAATCCGAAGCAATGGATTCCGCAATGATTTCTTCCACCGGATGACCGTTTCTTGCCTTGATGTCCGTCACTGTAAAGGGACAGGATTCATCGGCCGCCGCTGTTTCCGTACAGAACGCCTCGATCTTACGAACCAGGGTTTCCACCACTTCCTTTTTTCGGGTTCGCTGCAGTTCCTGCCATTTCTCCGCTCCCAGCAGATCCGCAACCTGCATGTTCATTTGATGGGAGATATCTTCGATGACATGAAGAACAACGATCTGGGCATCATATCGGTTGGCCAGGCTTACCGCATATCCAAAAGCGTATTGGGCGTTTTCTGACAGATCCGTGGCATACAGAATTGTTTTTATTTCAGGAATCATCACAGCTCCTTATGGCATGTTGCGGGGTGATGGGAAGGATAGGCAACCCGCGCTTGTTTCTGAAAAAAATCCGCCAGCATCCCTCTTAAGATATTAACCATAATCGAGCTAAAATCAATCAATTTCTCGTGAAGAGCGCGCAATTTTCCGGGCATTTCCAGCTTTTTGGCCAGAGCCGGGAATACCCTTCCTTGAGGTGTGACCCGCAGGAGGCGCAAAGCACAAGAATGATGTTGATTTCAGTCACCATACGCTATAATATCTAACAGTTGGCGTGGTCAGAGGTCTGGTTCATAAGTCGCGGAGGTTGGAACATGCGTGTAAAGATGAATTACGGCAGAGACGGATTGTTTCTTGATTTTCCTGACGCTTGGGACATTGTGGTAATCGAGAAAGCCGCGATGCCTGTTTTGGCTGATCCCGCGGGGGCTGTTTTGAAAGCGCTGGCGGGTCCTCTCAAGTGCGGTCCGCTGTCCAAGGAGGCTGCGGGTCACCGCAGCGCTTGCATCCTCATCTGCGATATCACGCGGCCGGTGCCGAATTCCGTAATTCTGCCGCCGCTCATCAGGGAGCTGATACAAGCCGGAATTGAGCCGAGCGCAATTAC
>CAIVVZ010000517.1 GCA_903909505.1 uncultured Desulfobacteraceae bacterium | reverse complement strand
CCCAGTACATCGGCTTCATTCAGATGATCAGCGGTTGGCATCATACCAATCGCCATTTTTTTTACGGTATCTGCTTCCGGAATCAATCCTTTGGATCGGAGCTGCTCTTCACGCAACAGGTAAGCGCGATAAAGGAGTTGACGAATGGAAGATGAATCGCCATTTTTCTTTTCTGCCAGTTTCAGCGCATCAATGGCGTCCCTGGCTTTTCCATTTTCCAGAAAAGCTTTTCCCTGTTCAATACACTGTTCAGCCGGTATTTGCTGAAGCTTTTGATGGATATCTTTTTGGCCTCTATTGCCTTTTTTATTTTTTTTGCCCATAAGTTGACTGGATTTAGCCTATCCGGTTATTTTTTTGATGGATGAGTATCCCTCCTTATCATCTTTTTATTTGTTCGTTCAAGATTATTTTGACAGATTTCCATCGGGACTCCATCCGCGAAGGCGGTAGTAGTCCTTTGTCAGCCTGTCCATTTCTTCGCGGGTGATGCTGCCGCCGGTTTCAAGCGGTTCTTTGAAAAACCGCTCCGGAAGCTGGTCGTCCGCAGCAGTTAGGCCTTCCTGAATATTGAAGTACCGGGCGCTGTCGGTTACCCGTTTTGCAAGGGAAACCAACCCTGCTTTATCCAGTTTAAGGCCCGTGGTCAGAAAAATGATCGTGGACAGCTCTTCCCAGGTGTAAAAATCCCGATAGAACCGGCACGTGATCAGGCAGTCATGAAGGGTGCAGCGATCCTCAAAATCCAGAAACAGTTCGGCTTTGCCGTCATGCTGATTCGGATCAATAAGGCCTGCCAGTTCCGCCTTGTAGAATGTGCTTCTTAAATGGCAGGCGCCCCGGTCGCTGACCGCATAGGCAAGGCCCATTCCCTTAAGGATTCTGGGGTCATACCCGGCGGGCTCCATTCCCTTGACATGAACCGCAATGTCTTCAAGCCCCAGCTCGGCGCTGGCGATTTTAATGCCTTCGGCCAGAAGTGCTCCAATGCCTTCTCTTCGGGAAATTTTTTGAAGCAGATCCGCAACATGATCCGCATTTCCGTATGCCAGCGGTTCCGTGATCTTTCCCCGGATCGAAGCTTCAATCGCAAAGGCGGCCATATTTCCGGCCGTGATGGTATCGATGCCCAGCCGGTCGCATAAATCGTTCAAATAGGCAATTTCCTCGATCTGATCGATCAGACAGAGCCCCCCAAACGCATACAGGGTTTCATATTCAGGCCCTTCCAGCTTCAGGCCTTTATGTCTGCCTTCCTGAACCTCGATGGATTTGCCGCATCCCATAAAACAGGTCAGGCAAGCCTTTGGCCGGGCATTGCAGCGCTCCTTCATGCTGTCGGCGCTGATGCTTTGCCAATTGTCCATCCGGCCGGAAGCCCAGTACCGGGTGGGAAACGCGCCGGCCGTGTTCAGCATGGCCACCATCATCGGGGTGCCATGGTTGCGGTATGCTTCCGTGGCTTTGTGATCCTTGAGCTTCTTCAGGGTTTCCCTGGCATAAGCCTTGATCCCGTCGGGATCAGCAAAGGGCCGCCTCTGGCTGCCATGAAACACCACGGCCTTGAGTTGCTTGGATCCCATCACCGCGCCCATTCCGGTTCTGCCGGCAGAGCGCCAGTAATCGTTTTCAATGACGGCAAACCGGACCCGGTTTTCCCCGGCCGGACCAATCACCATGGCGCCGCAATCGCTTGAGGCCGCAAGGCTTTTTACCGTCTTTTCCGTCTCGTAGGTTTCCTTTCCCCACAAGGACGCGGCATCGTGAAACAGCACCCGGGTATCGGATATCTCCAGCCAGACGGGTTTTTCCGAGCATCCCCGGATGACAAAAGCATCGTAACCCGTGCGGCTCATGGGAATGGCAATCTTTCCACCGGAATAGGACGCGCCGTAAAAACCGGTCAGCGGCGACTTTGAAAAAACACCATGCCGACAGGAGCCATAAATGGCGCTGTCGGTGACCGGCCCCAGCGCCACAATCAGATGGTTGTCCGGAGAAAACGGATCGACCCCGGGGGGATTGTACTGCAACAGGAGCTGGGTTCCCAGCCCTTTTCCACCCAGTACAGTTTCGAGAACCTGATCCTCCAGGCTCTCAACCCGGGTGGTCTTGTCCGTCATATCAATAATCAGCAGTCGCCCGAAAAATCCTTTCATGGCAGTCCCTTCCAGTTAGAGCGTCAGCTCACTAAGCGCTTCTTCAAAAATAGACAACCCCTTATCCAGTTGTTCATCGGTTATCACCAGCGGCATCAGGGTGCGGATTACATTGCTCTTGTGGCCGCAGGAAATCAGGACCAGGCCTTTTTCATAGCAGGAAGCCACCAGTTTTTTGGTTTCTTCGGTTGCCGGCACCTTGGTGCTGCGATCCTTTACCAGTTCCAGGGCAATCATGGGACCCTTGCCGCGGACATCCCCGATAATTTCATACTTGTCTTTCATCTCCAGAAAGCGTTTCCAGAGCTTTTCACCGAGGACTTCGGCTTTCTGCAGGAGTTGATCTTCGTAAAGCACTTCCAGTACCGCCAGCGCCGCTCGGCAGGCGATCGGATTTCCGGCATAAGTGCCTCCCAGACCGCCGATATGGGGCTTGTCCATCATTTCCCTGCGTCCGGTAACAGAGCTTAAGGGCAGCCCGCCAGCCAGGCTCTTGGCCAGTGTAATGATATCCGGCGCAATGCCCCAGTGGTCGATGGCAAACATTTTACCGGTTCGACCGGCGCCGGTCTGCACTTCATCGATGATCAGGGCAATGCCGTATTTCTGGCAGATGTTCTGAAGCTTGGGGAAATATTCCGGCGGCGGCGTCACAAACCCGCCCTCCCCTTGAATGGGTTCGGCTATCACGGCGGCAGTGGCTTCCGGAGCCACGTAAGCCGTGAAAAAATCTTCCAGATAATCCGCGCAGGCCGTGCCGCAGGACGGATAAGAAAGCCCGAACGGGCATCGATAGCAGTAGGCATAGGGCATTCGGTAGACTTCCGGGGCAAAGGGGCCGAAACCAAATTTATAGGGTTTTACCTTGCTCGTCAAGGTCATGGTCAGCAGGGTTCGGCCGTGAAACCCATTTTCAAAACAGATGACAGCAGGCCTTCCCGTGGCATATCTGGCAATCTTCACGGCATTTTCAACCGCTTCGGCGCCGCTGTTGGCAAACATGGTCATTTTGGGAAAATCGCCGGGCGCCAGCGCATTCAACTTTTCCGCCAGTTTCAGATATGGCTCGTACATGGCCACATGAAAACAGGTGTGAATGTATTTTTCCGCCTGATCCTTGATGGCTTCAACCACCCGCGGATGGCAGTGGCCCACATTGTTGACGCCGATGCCGCCCGCAAAATCGATGAGCTCCCGGCCGTCCACATCGATCATCACCGCTCCCTTGGCTTCCCGGATAAAGGCGGAGGTGACATGAAACGGTCCCTGGGGAATATGTTGTTTTCTAAGATCCAGAAGTTCCTGTTTCGTGGTGTTCATAGATTTCTCCTTTTATATATCCATGTTGTTTTTTATATGCTCACGAAGTTGGTTGTAAGGTAGATTATCTGTCTCGCAAGGAATATACCATTTCAGAATAAAGGCTCAACAACCCGGGAAATGGTAAAAAGCAGCCCGTATTTGCATTGATTCAGGAAGTTGCGATCTCACGATACAAAGCAGTGACGTTCAAAAAAGTCCTTTTCATTTTAATGCAGGGTTGCATTTAATATGCAAATATGCATATATAGAAAACCATACCCCTCCCTTTTTTTTGTCCGATCTTAACAGGAGATACCGATGCTGCAAGATAAAAACAGCCGTTTAGCCCGATCTCCCATCTTGGAGGAGCGGATCTATCCCGCAATTCTGGAAAAAATTCGGGATGCGGTCATTGCAGTTCATCCATCCGGAAGGGTCACGTATTTAAACCCCGCGGCAACAACCTGTTTTAATCTCAACCTTGGTACACAATTTGAAATAGCATTTCCCGAGCTGAAACAGCAGATGCTTCGAACCCTGAAGGATCAGCAGAATTGCCTGGGCCTGAACGTAACAAACAACCAGCGTCAATTTCTGGCCAATCTGTACGCGGTCCGTGAACGGGGAAAACCGGCAGGGGCGTTGTGCGTCCTGGAAAATCGCACGGAGATGAATCAGATCATTCAAAAGATGTTATCGTTTCAGGAACTTTCCAGGGAACTGGATACGATTATCGACTCATCCTACGATGGGCTGTGGATCTGCGACGCCAATGCGACGGTGCTGCGGATCAATTCCGCTTCGGAGCGTCTGAACAATATCCGGGCCAGCGAAGTGGTCGGCCGCAACATGGCGGACCTGGTAACAGAAGGCTTCATCAACCGGTCCGCCACTCTGGAGGTGATTAAAACCGGAGCAACGGCAACGATGCTCCAGAATACCAGCACCGGCCGCAAGCTGATGATTACGGGAAGTCCCATCTTTGATGAAACCGGCAGTCTGGTTCGCGTGGTTGTCAACGAACGGGATATCACGGAAATCGATTCCCTGCATGAGGAACTTCAGCGCCAGGAAGCCATCAAGAATCAATACCGCAATCACATGCTGGAGATGCAACTGGCGGAAATGGAATCCCGCAGGATCATTGCCCGCAGCCCCTGCATGGCCAGACTTCTGCAGCAGACCATTAAAGTCAGCAAGGTGGATTCAACCGCCCTGATTCTGGGCGAATCCGGCGCAGGCAAGGAACTGATCGCGGATCTCATTCATAAGCATTCGAACCGGGCCAGCCAGCCCATGATCAAAATCAACTGCGGCGCCATACCCGAATCCCTGGTTGAATCCGAGCTGTTCGGGTATGAAAAAGGCGCTTTTACCGGTGCCCAAAAACAGGGAAAGCCCGGTTACGTGGAGCTGGCTCAGGATGGGCTGCTGTTTCTGGATGAAATCGCGGAACTTCCCCTGGCCTCACAGGTCAAGCTTCTGCGATTTCTGGAAGATGGCGTGGTTTGCCGGGTCGGCGGCGTCAAAAACCGAAAACTCAATGTCCGCATTCTGGCGGCCACCAACCGGAACTTAAAGGAGATGGTCAGCGACGGAGGTTTTCGAAAAGACCTGTATTACCGGCTTCATGTTATTCCACTGCATGTACCGCCGCTGCGGGAACGGACGGAATGTATTCTGCCGCTGCTGCATCATTACCTGCATTTTTTTGCCGGTAAAATCGGCAAAACCGAATCCATTCATCTTTCCAGGCCGGTCACCGAAGCGCTGCTGTCCTATCCCTATCCCGGAAATGTCCGCGAACTGATCAATATCTGTGAACGGGCAGTGGTCATGAGCGAAGGGGAATGGATATCTCTTGACGATCTGCCCCGGGATGTGGCAGATTCCAGAAAATCCAAAGAGCTTTCAGATCTTATGGATTTATCCCAAAGCTCCCTGAAGGAACTGATGGAAAAATTTGAGTGCTCGGTGTTGAAAAAGGCGTCAGCCCGGTACGGAACCCAGGATAAAATCGCAAAAGCGCTGGGTGTTGATCAGGCCACCATTGGCAGAAAATTGAAAAAATACGCCACGGCCGTTCATCCCCCAAGGCGCAATTCTCAGCAATAATTTCATCCGGAATGATCTATGCAATAATGCATAATTTAATATCATTTCCCCATGACTTGTTCCGCGCCGGTAGAGAAGAAGCGTTTTTCTCCGGGATAAGCCCATTTCGCCGGACCGAACTGAGCCAAGCGCTTTAGTTAACAGCATTCATTCAAACTTCTTTTTGAAACACCTGTATCAGCTTCGCCTTGTTATCTCTTCATATGTTACATTTTTGTTGATTATTAGATGCGTTTCCTACATTTTAAGAGAATATACTGATCGCAGTTTTTTTCTTGATAAATCTGAATGATCTGTTATTTCAACTGGATTATTGAAAGCTTTCTGATTATAACGGATTTGGGGGTTAGTTACTTCAACATCACTTTTTCGTACATGGTGATCGCATTATTTATAACCTACTGATATAGTTCATTATTTCTATCTAGACTTTTATGTTGTAATATCATATAGTT
>CAIVVZ010000516.1 GCA_903909505.1 uncultured Desulfobacteraceae bacterium | reverse complement strand
GGTAATAGCTGATTTTGGATCATTACCAAATATTCAACAATTCTTCAAGGTTGCGAAAGGGGAAGTGCTTTTATGGAACAAGGCGGTATCACGACTCCAGTCGGGGGGGGGTGACCGGAATGCGATACCGCCTGTACAGGGGGGGGGGCTCTGTCTGGCAGCTATCAGTTTCTGTTCGCAGGGGTTACGGTTACAAAATGTTCCTGGAATGCAATGGCGCCGCCGGCAGGATCCCAGAGATCGAGTCCACCCTTCATGAATTTATTGTCCGCAAGGCCCCGGCCCATGGCCCGGCTTTCCACCGGCAGGGTGTGACCAAAACCGTGCACCACGAATACGGCATCCGGATGAATAAAATCCGTGACCTTGGCCCGGATCGTTTCCGAATACCCGTTCTGACTGACCAGGACCGTGCTGCCATCCGATATGCCCAGGGATTTGGCGGAATTCGTGTTGATCCAGAGCACGTTTTCCGGCATCTGCTCAAAAAGCAGGGGATTGTTGACCGTATGGCCCTGGGTGTGCAGGGCGCACCTGCCGAATGTCAGCCGGAATTGTCCTTCGGGTGGATGGGCCGGGGATGTATAGGGAAGAAGCGATGGCAGGCCTTGTTTTTCAAGTTTTTCCGAAATGATTTCCAGCTTTCCGCTCGGCGTTTTGAATTTCAGGTCTTCCATGGCGCGGTATTTTGGCGATGACGCCAGTTGCACGGCCCCGGTTGCCTTGAAATCCTCGATGGCAACGCCGGTCGACTGCAACTGATAGTTCCAAATCTCTTCAATGGACGAAAAAGCCAGGGCATCCAGCCCCAGACGTCTGGACAGCGCTGAAATAATCTCCCAGTCTGCTTTCGTGTCATATCGGGGCTCGACAGCCCGGTACCTGACAAAAAACTGCGGCTTTAATCCGTTTTTGCCGGCAAGGATGCTTTCTCTTTCCAGATACGGGGACAGGGGCAAAACGACATCCGAAAACCAGGCCGTATCCGACCAACTGAAGGTCACGGACACGAGCAAGTCCAGTTTCGAAAATATCCGTTTTAACCGGTCGGGTTCCGGAAAGCCCATCAGCGGATCATGGCGATAGGCGATATACGCCTTGACCGGATACGGGTCATCGCTGTCCATGGCCTTAAACATCAGGTGCGCCAGACCCGTGCCTTCCGTAATATGCGGATACCGCCATCCCGCGCCGTCCGCGCGCTTTTCCGAAGACTTGGGATAGAGGTCGGCCAGGGCCTTGAGTCCCGTTTTCCCAAAGTCCGCGGGCTTGTTGGCCAGGGGAAGCCCGCCCTTGGCGCCGATCGCCCCCAGAAGGGCGTTGATGATGTAAATCGAGCGGCAGACGTAAAATGAATTGCGGTAACGGGCCGTCATCCACCCCGGGTGCCAGATCACGGCAGGCATCGCGGCAGCCAGTTCCCGCACGAAGGCCTTGATCTCATCCGCCGCAATGCCGGTTTCGGTTTCAGCCCACTCCGGAGAATAGGGTTTGACGAAAGCCTCGAGCTGGTTCAAATCCTTGATCCACAAATGTGCAAATTTATGATCATACAGGTTCTGCGTCAAAAGTTCATGAATCACCGCCAGATTGAACGCATAATCGGTTCCAGGCCGGATCATCATGAACCGGCCGGCCTTGGCGGCCGAGATGTTGGCCCGGATATCGATCACCGTCAGCTTGCAGCCGCCCTCCATGGCATCCATCAGGTTGTTGACTTCCTGAACATTCACGGCCTCGAAAATGTTTCGAAACTGCAGAACCACATGTTTGGCGTTTTTCAGATCATACACCAGATCTTTTCTACCGATCCCCGCAAACGACAGACAGGCATGGTCGACATTTCTGGCGCAGGATGCGTCATGGTTGCAGAAATTGGGCGAACCCAGCCCTTTGACAAAGGCCTTGTGAAGGTCCTGAAACGGTCCGCCCCGGTCTGAAAACGCGATGCTTCTGGAACCGTGCCGATCCATCACACCTTTCAGCTTTTCGGCCACGAAATCCAGGGCTTCATCCCAACCGACCGAGCGCCATTTTCCCTCTCCCCGCTCCCCTGCTCGGATCATGGGGGACTGGGGCCGTTCCCGGTCCATGATCAGGGCCTTTCCCGCGGCGCCTCTGGGACAGACCGCCCCTTTCATGGCGGGGACATTCGGATTGCCTTCAATAAATTTGATTTCTCCGTGCTCCGTTTCAACCTGGATCGGACAGCGGACCGTACACATGCCGCAGATACTGAATGTTTTTTGGGTAGACATAATTACTCCTTACTTACCGAATGGACATTTCGGATATGAACAAGTTTTACACTCCAGACAAAACGCGCCGTGCCCCATGCGGGCCAGATCCATTCGGGTAATGGGAACACCTGCTAGAAGGCGCGGCAGAAACAGATCAAAACTCGTGGTTTTAAAAAACAGGGCGCAGGCCGGCACGCCGATCACCTGAACCGCGCCGATACGGGCCAGCAGCGTCATGGCCCCCGGCACGATGGGCGCGCCATAGAGCATGTCTTCCGCGCCGGCTTCGATCAACCCCTGGCGGGTGACATCATCCGGATCCACGGAAAGCCCGGCAGTTGTCACCAACAGATCGGCGCCGGCGGACAGAATCTCCCTGACGCCTTCAAGGATCGCTTCTTTTTCATCCGGAACAATTTTGGAGTAGACCACGGCGCATCCGTATTTTTCGGTTTTGCCGCGGATGATGGGAATAAAACGATCCTGGACCAGACCCCGGAACACTTCCGTGCCGGTCACCAGGATGCCGACCTTGGCCTGTCGAAGCGGCAGGATCTGAAACAAGGGACCTTCCTGAAGTACCTGCATGGCTTTTTCAAAATCAGTTCTCGGCAGAAACAGGGGAATGGCGCGGGTTCCGGCAAAATCCTGGCCTTCCCGAAGCATTGAATAGCCTTTTCGGGTGGCGCACATCACGCCGGGAATCCGGTTAAAAATTTCAAGCCGCTGTTCGTTAACTACCAGCAATCCGTCACCGGTCGCCTTGAAATTAATTTTACCTTCACGGGGTGCCTCTGTATAAGTCACGCCTTTTCCGGCCATTTTTCCCGCAAAAGCCAGGGCCGCCTCATTTTCGTGCACCCACCCGTCTCCCGGGCCTTTGCCATCGTCCACATACACATGCTGTTTTCCCATCCGATGCAGTTGGCAAAGATCGCCGGCGCCGATGATCTGCCCTTTTTTAAACACCGGGCCCTTGCTTTCGCCCGGAACGATTTCCGTCAGGTCATGAAGAATTTTTTGGCCGATGGAATCTTCGATCGGCGCGGTATGAAGCCGGGGTGGCATGGATGGTGCTTCAGCCGCCACCAGATATGGCGTCTGGCCCTGACAGGCGCGGCAGATCCGTCCATGTTCCAGGGGATAGGCTTCGCCACAGAGCGGACAGGCCGCGATGCGGCCTTTATGCCGTTTTTTAAGATACTGCGGCTGGATCATGACCGGCTCAACACTATAGATCGTCGAACCCGCTTCCCGGATCTGTGACATCAAGAGCTTATCGTCCTGTTCTTTCTTTGGCTTCAGTTTGAAAAACCAGGTATGAATTTCGGAAAACGCCTGGATTTTCCGGGAATCCACAAATACCCGGAAGCCGTTTCCCTGATACTTGTCATACAGGCTGAGGGCATAGCGCCCGAGGTTAAAAACCCTGAGCCAGCCGTTTCCCGTCGTGCAGGGAGTCAGAAGCTGAATGGCGTCCGGAAGGCAATAAGTGGTTTCGCTGATCGCGTCAAACAAGGTGCTTGAGGGAAGTTGTTGCATGGCAAAATCCACCATGATGCCGCCGATCACAACACCCGGGGCTTTATAACCGTGAAAAGATTCCACGGCATCCAAAAATTCATCATAAGTGTATTCGCCGATGGCCTGGGATTGACCGGGCAAAAGAGATTGATTCGACATGATTGTTTCCTGTTTTCGATATGTCATGGTTGACTTAACGCGCTTGATAAGTTAAACGAATAAAGGCGTTAATAAATTTATCACCTTTTATAATTTTTTAAAAGCAGGAAGATTATATCAGGGTGGTCTTGACCCGATACCCGACAGTTGAATCCCAGCGCACCGAAGCTGACAAATATCCCGGATACTTGCTGTAGTCAGTATCCACAGGTTCTTATAATTATTAACAAAACGGCCAGCATCATTTTAACAAATTCAATTTTGAAAGGAGGCCAGCATGGATTACAACCGGCGAGACTTCTTGAAAGTCTCCGGGACAGGTGTTTTGGGCCTGTCTCTGATGCAACTGGGTGTCGATATCAAGCCTGTTCAGGCATATACCGCAACCCTCAAGACCGAGGGCGCCCGTGAGATCGTCACCATCTGTCCATTTTGTTCCGTAAGCTGCCACATCATCGCCAGCGTCAGGGACGGCAAACTGATCAGCACGGAAGGAGATCCCGAATATCCCATCAACGAGGGGGCACTTTGCGCCAAGGGAGCATCCTTGCTCACCATGACCCAAAACGAGCACCGTCTGAAAAAACCCATGTACCGGGCTCCCGGCAGCACCAAGTGGGAGGAAAAATCCTGGGAATGGACATTGGAGCAGATCGCCACCCGCGTCAAGAAGGCCCGTGACAAAGACCTGCTCCTCAAAAACGACAAAGGCCAGACGGTCAACCGGCTGGACTCGATGTTTTTCATCGGTACATCGCATGCCGACAACGAGGAGTGCGCGCTGGCCCACCAGATGGTTCGCGGTCTTGGCATCGTCCACGTCGACCATCAGGCCCGTACCTGACATAGTCCCACGGTTGCGGCTCTGGCAGAGTCGTTCGGACGCGGGGCAATGACGAATCACTGGATCGATCTTAAAAACGCCGATGCGTTTCTCATCATGGGCAGCAATGCCGCCGAGCACCATCCCATCTCCTTCAAGTGGGTCCTGCGCGCCAAAGAAAAGGGCGCCGTTGTTATCCACGTGGACCCCAAATATTCCCGGACCTCGGCCCGGTCCAACTTTCACGTACCGCTTCGCTCTGGAACCGACATCGCCTTTCTAGGCGGAATGATCAAGTACATCATCGAGAAAGAAAAATACTTTAAGGATTACGTCGTCGAATACACCAACGCCGCCTTTATCGTGAACAAGGACTTTGCCTTTGCGGACGGCCTGTTCAGCGGGTTTGACGCCCAGGCCCGCAAGTACGACACCAAAACCTGGTCTTTTGATATGGACGAGGCCGGCATTCCCAAGATGGACAAGAGCCTGCAGGACCCGCGCTGCGTGTTTCAGCTCATGAAAAATCACTACTCGCGCTACACCCTGGAAGACGTTTCCAGCATTACCGGCGTATCACCGGAAAACCTTCTGAAAGTATATGATGCCTACAGTGCAACGGGCGTCGGCTCAAAGGCCGGCACGGTGATGTATGCCCTGGGCTGGACCCAGCACACCGTCGGCGTTCAGAACATCCGCTCGGCCTGCATGGTCCAGTTGCTTCTGGGCAACATGGGTATTCCCGGCGGCGGCGTCAACGCCCTGCGCGGAGAGCCCAACGTCCAGGGTTCCACCGACCATGCCCTGCTCTATAACTCCCTTCCAGGCTACCTGGGCATGCCTATTGCCGACTGGCAGACCGTTGCCGATTACAACAAGGCCAATACCCCGATCAGCAAAGACCCCAAAAGCGCCAACTGGTGGCAGAACAAGCCCAAGTATCTGGCAAGCCTGCTCAAGGGCTGGTATGGGGAAAAGGCCACCGCGGACAACGATTTTTGCTACGGCCTGCTTCCCAAGGCAGAAAGTGGCGTGGACTACTCGTACATGTTTCTCTTTGACCGCATGCTTCAGGGCAAGATGCGCGGGGGTTTTATCTTCGGGCTCAACCCGATGAACTCTCTTGGCAACACCCACAAGGCCAGGGCCGCCATGGACAAGCTGGACTGGGTGGTGACCTCCGAACTGCACCACTCCGAGACCACGGACAACTGGCACCGGCCCGGAGTCGACCCAAAAAAGGTCAAGACCGAGTATTTTCTCCTGCCATCGGCCCATCGCATCGAAAAAGAAGGCACGGTGAGCAACAGCGGTCGCTGGGTGCTCTGGCACCACAAGGCCATCGAGCCCGCGGGCCAGGCCAAGACCTTCGGCTTCATGCTCGTGGGGCTGATGAACATCCTTCGCAACAAGTATCTCAAGCAGGGGGGAACCCTACCCGAAGCCCTGACCTACCTGGACTGGCCAAAGACCTACGTTGCCGAAGACTGGACCAAACGGATTAACGGCTATTTCCTGGCCGACACCAAGTTCGGGGACAAGGAATACAAGAAAGGCCAGCTCGTACCGACCTTTGGTGCCCTGGCGGCGGACGGTTCCACATCGAGCCTCTGCTGGGTGTATACCGGCAGCTTCACCGAGGAAGAAGGCAACAAGACCAAGCGCCGCGACCCCAAGCAAACCCCGATGCAGGAAAAAATCGGCCTGTTCCCCAACTGGGCCTGGTGCTGGCCGGTCAACCGCCGCATCATTTACAACCGCGCCTCGGTAGACCCTACGGGCAAGCCCTGGAACCCGGACAAAGCCCTGATCGCCTGGCAGGACGGCAAATGGGTCGGGGATGTTCCCGATGGCCCCTGGCCGCCCATGGCCGATGAAAAAGGCAAATACCCCTTCATCATGCAGACCCATGGGCTCGGCGCTCTCTTTGGCCCGGGCCGCGTCGACGGACCCTTCCCCGAGCATTACGAGCCCGTGGAAACACCCGTAACCTCCCATCCGTTTTCGACCCAGCTCAGCAGCCCGAATTACAAGTTCGTTTCCGGCGAGCTGGACAAGCTCGCCAAACCCGGAGACCCGGCTTATCCCATCGTGCTGACCACATACAGCCTTACCGAGCACTGGTGCGGCGGCGGGGAAACCCGCAATGTGCCCAACCTGCTGGAGGCCGAACCTCAGCTCTATGTGGAAATGAGCCATGAACTGGCCAAGGAAAAGGGGATTCAAAATGGTGAAGGGGTGATCGTGGAAAGCATCCGTGGCAAGGTCGAGGCCATCGCCATGGTCACGGTGCGGATCCGGCCTTTCACGGTCCAGGGCAAGACCGTTCATCTGATCGGCATGCCGTTTTGCTTCGGCTGGACCACCCCCAAGTGCGGCGATTCCACCAATCGGCTCACGCCTTCGGTGGCCGACCCCAACACGACGATCTACGAGCTGAAGGCCTGCATGGTTAATGTGCAAAAGGCGGATAAGCTCACGGAAATCGCCTGATGCCAAAAAACAGCGGGCTTATTTCGCCCGCCACATATAAGGAGTGAACGCCATGCCAAAATCCTTTTTCATCGATACGTCGCGATGCACTGCCTGCCGGGGATGTCAGATCGCCTGCAAGGAATGGAATGAATTGCCCGCCAACCGGACCAAACAGCAGGGATCTCATCAGAATCCACCGGACCTCAACCCCAACAACTACAAGCTGGTCCGGTTCAGCGAATACCTGGACGGTGAGACCGTCCGGTGGCTGTTCTTCGCGGACCAGTGCCGCCACTGCCAGGACCCGCCCTGTATTTCGGTCGGAGGCGCTTTGGTGGATGGCGCCATGATCCATGATCCCCAAACCGGCGCCGTGATCTATACTGAAAAAACCAGCAAGATAAGCAATAAAGACTTTGAGGAGATCCGGGAAGCCTGTCCTTATAACATTCCCCGAAGAGACCCCAAAACCGGCCGCATCTCAAAGTGCACCATGTGCTACGATCGCATATCTCATGGCCTGCTGCCTGCCTGTGTAAAGGCCTGCCCCACCGGCGCCATGAATTTTGGAGAACAGCAGGAGATGCAGGATCTGGCCAAGGCCCGCCTGGAGGTAGTCAAAAAGACCTTCCCCAAGGCCATGCTGGCCGATCCGGATATTGTCAACGTAATCTATCTACTGACAGACGAGCCCAATAAATATCATAAGTTTTGCGTAGCTCGCAACGATTCCGGAATGGATCGAAAGATGTTTCTGGCCCAACTCTTTGCGCCGGTTAAACAATCCGCCAGCAGGGTGTTATTGGGCTGATGGCGGGCAACTGACGCATTCAAACATGCCTCCCGGCGATGCCTGGCCGGGAGGCCTTCTTATTACGATACGGACTATCTTTTCTATGCAAAATCTTACCGTTGATAGTAATTTGATTCACCAGGCCATCCATATGACGGCCAAAGACGCTCTGACCCGGCGGCCTGCTTTGTCTGACCTGATCCGTCCTTTTGTTGATCTGTTTTTCCATAAGGCGCAATGTATCGCCCACTTAAGCACCCATACCCGGCTGGGTGATCTACAAGGCGCCCATGATCGTCTGCTGTCAGGCATCCCGGTCTTTACAACCCTGCAGCTTGCATCCTGGCAAGAACCTCTTGAAATGGCGTTTGGATGGATGCTGCCCGCCATCCGGGAAACGTTTCCCGCCATTGACGGCGATATCGAGGCCATCACGGCCAGCTACCGCGACGGCGGCTTGCAACTCGTAGTCTTATCCGAGGAATATCTGGACGGCAGTTTCAAACACTATGAATCCGCAGCCCAATCTATCGGTGTATCCGGTGATACCCTTGGCTTTGTCATGAGTACGGTGCTTTCGGCGGCACTGGGGTCATTTGCCCCCAAAATAGGGGCGGAGATGGAAGATGTGCCCTGGTCAAAAGGGAACTGCCCGATCTGCGGCGCCCTGCCATCGGTCAGTTTTCTGGCCAAACCTTCCGGAAATGCCGGAGAATTTCTAAAGGACTCCGGTGGTCAGAAATTCCTGCACTGCGGTCTATGCGGCCATAACTGGCGCATCAACCGCCACATCTGTCCGGTCTGTGACAATATTGACGCGGACCTTCGGATATATCTGGCGGCACCGGACCATCCGGGAGAGCGGGTGGATATCTGCCGCAAATGCGAGCTTTATCTGCCATGTATCGACCTGCGGGAGCGGGATGCCATGCCCCATCTCGATACTGCCGCCGTGTGCATGGTTCACCTCGACATCCTGGCTCAGCAGCAGGGCTTCAGACCTCTGTCCAATCTCCCCTGGAACCGCATCGAAGGCTGACCGTCTTTTTCCGCATGGGGGGCGACATCTACGCCCCCATGTCCATACCCCAATAAACCTTAAACAAAATCCATCCAACTATCCGACTGTCTGGGCTTCCAGATATCGTTTTAAACTGCATTATCCCCTGTCCAAAACCACTGTCTGAACGTCTGTATATCCCAATTTAGTCTGGTACCCGACCATCCCGCCGACAATCCGCGCAGCTTTGCTGGAAAAAATGCTACTGCGCGGAAACCAGTTTGTTCTGTTCATTAAATAATTACATGTTGACATTTATAAAATACATTTATATAAAATATGACGTTTTAAAAATTAGTTTCAGACACCAGGAAGAACCTGTCCGTTTTTTTATTGGCCTGAAAGTTCCGGAGCCTCGACACAGAACACCTGTAAGTGGATCACATGAAAATGTAACCTATTATGTCGATATACGGATATTGTTTTAAAGAATCTGGATTTTTTATACAGGAAGAGGAGGAGGAAGAAAATGATCAGGCGATACATCTGGTGTGTCAGGGTAGTGATGGCCATTGGTTTACTGATTCTTGCGGAAATGGCGCCGGGAGCGGCAGCGGAAAAATCGGCAAAGGAAAATGACATCATTCAAAATCAGGTTTTCACCCTGGGTGAAGTCGAAGTTGTCGGCACTGCATAAGAATACAGAACCTTACGACAGAAAGGGTTTATGGCGACGAAATGCGGCTCTTCAACAGGGACAATCTGGCCGACGCCGTGAATCTGCTGCCGGGTGTCACGCTGTCCGAAACGGGCGCAAGAAACGAAAAGATGATATATATTCGAGGTTTTGACATTAAGCATGTCCCCATGTTCATGGATGGCATTCCCATCTATGTTCCCTATGACGGCTATCCGGACCTGGCCCGTTTCAATACGTTCGACCTGTCGGAAATAATCGTCTCCAAAGGGTTCACATCCGTCCTTTACGGTCCCAACACCATGGGAGGTGCTATCTTAATATGGTTTCCCGCAGACCTGTCAAAATATTCGAAGTCAGCACCGGCGCGGGTTATGCTTCGGGAGATGCTTTCCAGAGTTATGCCAATTTCGGAAGTAATCAGGAAACCTGGTATGTTCAGGGGGGCGGGGCGTACAGTACCACTGACCATTTCGACGTTTCCCAGGATTTTACACCAACAAAATTATCAATACGGTGCTGAATTCGGCATATCCGGACAACTGCTGACAAGCCTCAAAGGCGGTTTCAACTACACATACATTCAATATCAAAACAAAAGCGGAACAGACCAACTGCTGAATATCCCCAACCATAAGCTGTTTACCTATCTGCAATATTTTCTTCCCTTAAATGGATTGAGTCTTCTGGGTTCCGTCGAATATAACGGGGACCGGTACAGCTCTTCCGATGCGGTTCGCGTTGCGAATTCGTATACGCTGGTAAACGCCAAAGCCATTTATGAAATGTCCCACGGCTTTTCCATTGAGGGCGGCGTCAACAACCTTACCGATGAGAATTATGCGCTGGAAGAAGGATTTCCTCTGGAAGGACGTAGTTTTTTTGTGAATGTATCGTATAAATACTGATAACGACATTGAAATCCTTGAATGTGATGGGATACGGCAAGAGGGAATGCTGGGGCTGGGAATTTCGATCGGGATGCATGCGGCGGGATTGTTGTCCATGCTGCTGTTGACGATGTTTTCAGCCTCTCACGGCACGCTCGATACCCCGTTTGTTACCGTTCATCTGGTAGAATTGGCGGCAAACAGTGCAGTCGGATCCGAGCCTTTTCCTGGAATGGAAAACGGAAAGACGCCACAAGCTGCCACTGGGTCCGACGATATCATCCACCCTCCCGAGCCCGTGATTTCCCAAACACGTCCCGTGATGGAACAAAAATCCCGGAAAGACGGGAAACGTCGGCGGCCTGTCAACATCTCCGGGAAAACATCCGAACCTGAACCCGAGACAGCTTCCGTGACCACGCCTTCTGATACTTCCACATCCCAGAATCCGGCACCTTCACAAATCAGCGAAAGCACCGGTGATGCAGGCAACAGGGGGAGCGGAGCGGATATTCAGGGGGCTTTCGAAAACGAAGCCGGATCGGGAAACGGCTTGGGGAATGGATCAGGAAATGGTTGGGGAAACGGATCGGGTGCCGGCGGAGCTTCAGCAGGAAAGGGCGGCAGAGGTGGTGAATTCAACCTGAAACAGGTCGATCAGCCGCCGATTCCCATTAAAAAAGTCGATCCGGAATTTCCCCCTGCCGCACGCAGATTGGGCGTTTCCGGCAGTGTGATGATAAAATTTCTGGTCAAAGCTGACGGCAACGTCATCAAGGCTTCCATACTCGAAGCCAATCCTGAAGGGCTGTTTGATCAAAGCGCGCTGGACGCCATCCGCAAGTGGCTCTTCACCCCCGGCATTTATCAGGGAAAAGCCGTGGCAACATGGGTGATTCTGCCCGTTCAGTTCCGGCTGTCTCGATAGGAGAGAGACTACGGTAAAAGTCAAAATTGAAAGGAGGTTGTCGTGATTACGAAAACGAGAACAACGGCATGTGAGCTGTCGAAACCTGGGGACAATATTGCACTCCAGGTAACCGGAAGGGTTGGCAACCCGCTGATGCTCGGCATGGCGGATATCCGGGACATGGAAACGGAAGAATTTCAGGATTTGTTCATCGTGTGTGGTTCGGGTACTCCCAAGGACTGTATCAAACGTTGCCGGGGCGTGCTGATGGAAAAGATCATCCAGAAAGCCGATGTGATACAAGAGGAACACAATGACACAAAAAAGATGATCATTATCGCAACGGCCGATGATGAGTACAAGGTCATCTTTTCATGGCAGGAAATATTTAATACCGCGACAGGCGGCGGTGTGGCTGTTTTGACCGAAAGGGATGGCAAGCCGCTGGGTGAAACGCGGGACCGCATTGATTTGATTTCCGCTCAGGATTATTACGCCGGTTCAAGGTATGTGAGGGATCTGCGGCATATCGAGGTGTTATTGTACCGATAACGGAATTGGGGAGACCAGGATGAATGAGATGACAAGTACGGCGTTTAATCGGCATCTGGATCATGGACTACGGCAAGATGGCGGCAACCTTTGTCAATTCCGGAACCGGCAGAGCCGTAAGGGTCAGCATCCGGCCGGAATCCAATCAAAAGATCGCGGAAATGAAGCAGTGCCGCATGCCGGAAAAAGATGAAAAATCGGCCACTATTGAAGCATTGACCGCCATACCCGAAAAAGAACTTCTGATGACCCGGCAGGTCCGTGTCTCAATCAGGCCCCAGGACCTTCCCGGAGAGTCTTTGAACTCAACGATCTGTACATCCTGTGGTGAGACGGTCAGGGACATGCGGGAAATCTATCGTGAAGGCAAGGCACTGTGCCGGCCGTGTGCCGAAAACAAAGCGTATTATGAAGAAATAAAGGAAAATTTATGAGCGTGCCGTCCATTGACTGGAACGACGTGTGGAAGCAAATCCACGACAACCGACATGATTCGACGCATAATCCCGAATTCTGGAACAAACGGGCCCCATCGTTCGCTCGGCATGCATCGGGAAGCGATTATGTCCGGCAGTTTATCGATATCATGAAACCCGATCCCGCCTGGAGTGTTCTGGATGTCGGGTGCGCGGCCGGCACCCTGGCCGTGCCGTTGTCCTCGCTTGTCGGATCGGTTACCGCTCTTGATTCCTCGATAACGATGATTTCCCTGCTCGATGAACGCTGCCTGCTGCAGGACATCACCAACATCCGCAGGGTCGAGGGAAGGTGGGAGGATGACTGGGATGCGCTTAATATCGGCGTGCATGATGTTGCCATAGCCTCCCGCTCGCTGGTTATGGAGGATCTGCGCTCTGCCATCCTGAAACTGGAAAGCCGTGCCGGAAAACGGGTGTATCTGTCAGCGATGGTGGATGACGGTCCCCATGACCGCCGGATGGTCGAAGCCGTTGGGCGAACATTTGGGCCGCGCGCCGATTATATCGTCGTTTACAATCTTCTTCGCCAGATGGGACGCTATGCCAATGTCGCGTTTACCGTCAACAAGGAAGAAAAACTGTTCACGGATGTGGAGGACGCGGTCAATTCCCTGCGATGGATGATCCAGGACATGACGCCGGAAGAAGAAGCGCGGCTCACCAGTCATCTTGAGGCAAACCTTGTTCGGAACCCCGAAGGATGGAAACTGCCGTATCCCCGGGTGATTCGTTGGGCCGTGCTGTGGTGGGAAAAAGAATGAAGCCTATTTGGGGAAGGAAACAGTAATGTTGAATTTTTTGAGAAGAGGCAGCCCTGCGATTTTTTGGATTCTGGTATTATCGGTCATTGTATCCGGATCTGCCCATGCGCGGGAGATCGTGGACATGTCCGGACGCAGCGTATCCGTCCCGGATACCCTCACCAAGGTGTATGGCACGTCGCCGCCGACGACACACATGATCTATGCCATGGATCCGCGGCTCATCGCCGGACTCAACGATCCCATTGGCACGCGGGAGCAAAAGTATTTGAACCCCGAGGTTAAAAACCTTCCGGTAATCGGCGGCTGGTTCGGCCAGGGAAGAATTCCTAATCAGGAAACACTGTTACAAGTCAAGCCCGATGTCATGATTGCCAGTATACGGAGCGGGTCGGCAACCAACGACAAAATCGAACAGGTTGCAAGGCAATTGGGGCTGCCATTGGTTTACATCCGGATCGACCAATTGAGCGACTATGCGGAGGCTTTCAGATTCATGGGTATGCTGTTGAACCGGGAAAAGCGGGCACGGATGCTGAGCGGCTATACGGAGCAGGCGCTGAAGTCCGTTGAAACCATCGTGGCCGGCATTCCCGACGAAAAAAAGAAAAGCATTTATTATGCCGAAGGCGTGGACGGGCTCAGCACCGAATGTGATCGGTCATCCCATACGGAAGTGATTCCGCTTGCCGGGGGAAAGAACGTTTACCGGTGCGCACCCAAGGACGGTTACGGGATGGAAAAAATTTCCATCGAACAGGTGATGCTGTATGATCCGGAAGTAATTCTTGCTCAGGAAAAAACGTTTGTCGAAAACGTGTTTCACGATCCCCGATGGCAGAGCATCCGCGCGGTCAAGAACAAACATGTTCACCTGATTCCGCGTGATCCCTTCAACTGGTTTGACCGTCCGCCTTCATTCATGCGCATTCTCGGTATTCAGTGGCTGACCCATTGCCTCTATCCGGACCGATTTTCCCTGGATTTACCCGCGGAAACAAAAAAGTTTTATAAACTTTTTCTCGGCGTTGAACTGGATGATAAATCTTTAAACGGGGTATTGGAGTAGGAATAATCGTCGGTGATTTATTGTGAAGTCATGATTTCGGTAGCTATACGACCCAAGAGGATAGAATGTCCACATTGAGTGAAGAAATTGTTGAAGAAGTCCAAAAACGTTCCGCGTCCCTGGAAGGCCTTCCCGGAATTCGCATGGTGGCGATATCGCTTGGATATACATTTGTCGAACTGGACAACGGAACCATGGGCGTTTGTTTTACCCCCCGATCCGACAGCGAATCCTGCGCGCATTATCCCAGGGCCGGAACTCTGGCCAAAAAACATATCCTCGAGTTGACAAAACTGATGCTTTCCCCGCATCCCCTGGAAAAAAGCGTGGGGATTGCGGCTGTCAACGCGGTTTCACAGATGATCATGGATCAAGAGCCGGATCATTACCGATTTTCAGAGACGGATTTTTTGAATCTTCTGCCCTTTGGCGATCAAAGGCTTAAAGTCGGCATGGTGGGAAACATCGGCCCATTTGTCCCCTTTCTGTTGACGCATGCCTCTTCTCTGACGATCGTCGACAACAATCCCACTCTGTACCCGGGATTTCAGGAAAACGGCTATATCATCAGCAGAAATATCGCGGACCTGGCGGATGTGGATGTACTGATCATTACGGGATCATCCGCGGCCGTGGGTGATTTCGATCAGGTCATCGCGTGCGCAAAATCCGCACGGTTTATCGGCGTGGTCGGTCCATCGGCCGGCTGGCTTCCGGACCCCGCGTTCAGGCGTGGTGTTCATGCGGTTGCGGCAACGAAGATCATTGATGTCTCCGGTGCGCGCCGCGCTATTCTGGAAGGCGGCGGAACTCCGCATTTTATCGCTTGCGGGCGCAAATATACCTTGACGAACCAGTGAGAATCGTAACAAAATGTAATGAAAGGATTTTCAATATGATAAGGTAAGGAGGTCCGCCATGGAAGACGCCAAAGATCGGGTGATTTGTAACCTTAAAGCGGCCCGTGTTCGCAAAAAACTGTCCCAGAGTGAACTGGCGGAGCGGGTGGGTATCAAACGACAAGCCATTTACGACATGGAGTCCGGCCGTTATATGCCCAATACCCTCATTGCGCTTCGATTGGCAAAGGAACTGGATTGCAGGGTCGAGGATCTTTTCATTCTGGAT
>CAIVVZ010000515.1 GCA_903909505.1 uncultured Desulfobacteraceae bacterium | reverse complement strand
CCCTTGTCTGTCCGAGACAATGGAGCCGGTAAACCGGGAGGGAAAATCCCCTCTGTATTCCTCGTATCCGGAAAAATACGAATTCATGATGCCGGTTCCCTTGGTGTCGGTCAAAAATTCATCCCGGTATCCGATCAGGGACCTGGAGGGAACGCTGAATTCGATTCGAACCCGGCCCTTGCCGTTATTGACCAGGTTGATCATTTTTCCTTTCCGGTTGGAGAGTTTTTCCGTGACAATCCCCATGAAATTTTCATCGCAGTCCACAAAAAACCGTTCGATAGGCTCGAGCTGCTTGCCGTTTTTGAATTTGAAGATCACCTTGGGTCTGCCCACGCAAAGCTCGAAACCTTCCCGGCGCATGGTTTCAATCAGAATGGCCATTTGAAATTCGCCGCGGCCCTTCACGGTAAAAATCTCCTTGTTCTCGGTTTCCTCGACCTTGATTCCCACATTCATCAGGGTTTCCTTGAACAGGCGCTCCCGGATTTTGCTGGACTGAACAAATTTGCCTTCCTTGCCGCTGAACGGCGAGTTGTTGATGCCGAATTCCATGGATACGGTGGGTTCATCCACGGTAATGCGTTTCAAGGGTTTGGGATAGCTGCGGTTGCAGATCGTATCGCCGATTTTGACATCTTCGATACCCGACAGCACGATGATGTCTCCGGGCTCGACCTCCGTGGCTTCGCAGAACGTCAGGCCCTGATAGGTCTGAAGCCGGGTGACCTTTAAAGGATTCTGCTTGGCCTGGTCATCGATGCAGACCAGGCTGTCATTGGATTTTACCCTGCCGTTGACGATTTTTCCGATGGCCAGCCTGCCCAGGTAATCCGAATATCCCAGATCCGATACCAGCATCTGAAAAGGCTCTTCAGGGTCGTAGGTCGGGGCGGGGATGGAATCGACAATCATATCGAAAAGCGGATGGAGATTGGCGCCTTTTTCTTCCAGGGTCGTCTGTGCAATGCCTTCGCGGCCGATGGCGTACATCAGCGGAAAATCAAGCTGATCCTCGGGAGCGTCCAGGTCAATGAACAAATCGTAGATTTCATCCAGAATTTCCGCGGGTCTGGCGTCTTTGCGGTCAATCTTGTTGACCACCACGATGACGGGCAATTCAGCCTCGAAGGTTTTTTTCAGTACAAAGCGGGTCTGCGGCAACGGTCCCTCGGAGGCATCCACCAGGAGCAGTGCACCGTCCGCCATGGACAGAGCGCGCTCCACTTCGCCGCCGAAATCGGCATGGCCGGGGGTGTCGATGATGTTGATTTTGATCCCCTTCCAGATGACCGAGCAGTTCTTGGCGGCGATGGTGATTCCACGCTCCCGCTCCAGATCCATGTTGTCCATGATGCGGTCGTTTACATCCTGGTTTTCGCGAAACAGTCCGCACTGCCGGAACATGGCGTCTACCAGGGTGGTTTTTCCATGATCGACATGGGCAATGATGGCAATGTTTCGAATGTGTTCATTTTTCATTACTGATTTCATAACAAATGGGTATTCCTGTTTTTTTTGTTGGAAGACGGGTAATTCAGAATTATTCAAAAAGCCTTTTATTGTAAAACAAGTTTTGTTAAGTTGCAAACCATATTTTCAAAGTCTGTCGCTTGATGGCAACGGGCAAACAATCGGCCGATAAATTTGCACACGATTCTTCAATTTTTAACGAAAAGATCGTTGCAGACAAGATTGGATATGTGGTAGTTCTCATGAATCTGGCGGGCGTCACAGAGAAAAACCATATTCATTAAAGGAGGGATATCCATGAAGATTCTGGTCATCGGCTCTGGGGGCAGGGAACACGCCCTGGTTTGGAAAATATCACAAAGTCGACGGGTCAAGAAAATCTTCTGCGCACCCGGAAATGCCGGTATTGCAGATCTGGCTACCTGTGTTCCCATCGGAGCGATGGAAATCGAAAAGCTGATTCAGTTTGCCAAAAAAGAAGCCATCGATTTAACGGTTGTGGGTCCGGAAGCCCCGCTTTCCTTGGGTATCGTGGATATCTTTCAGAAAAAAGGACTTAAAATATTCGGGGCAACGCGAAAGGCCGCTGAAATCGAATACAGCAAATCCTTTGCAAAATCCTTGATGAATCAATACGGAATTCCGACAGCCGAAAGCAAAGCCTTTACCCGACATGAAAAAGCCGAGGCCTATATCAAAAAAGCAGCTTTTCCCGTGGTTGTCAAGGCCAATGGCCTGGCTGCCGGAAAAGGGGTTGTGATCTGTCAGAACGTGGATGAGGCGCTTAACGCCCTGAAGCTCATCATGCTGGATCTGGCTTTTGGCGAAGCCGGGAAAAAGGTGATTGTCGAAGAATTCCTGACCGGTGAAGAAGCTTCATTTCTGGCGTTTACCGATGGAAAAACCGTTCTGCCACTGCCGTCTTCCCAGGATCATAAAGCGGTTTTCGATAATGATGAAGGCCCCAACACCGGCGGCATGGGCGCCTATTCTCCGGCTCCGGTGGTGGATGAATATCTTCACCGAAGAATCATGGCAGAGGTCATGATCCCGACGGTGAATGCGATGGCAGCCGAGGGGCGTTCTTACAAGGGAGTGCTTTATGCCGGCCTGATGATCGATAACGATAAGATCAAGGTACTGGAATTCAATGCCCGTTTCGGCGATCCCGAAGCTCAGCCCCTGTTGATCCGACTTAAAAACGACATTGTTGATATCATGGAAGCCGTTATCGAGGGCAGGCTCGACAAATGTAAGCTCGATATTGATGAAAGGGCGTCGGTATGCGTGGTTATGGCTTCCGGCGGCTATCCCGGCGTCTATGCCAAGAGATTTCCCATTTCCGGCCTTGAAGAGGCCCGAAAGATTAAGAATGTCATCGTGTTTCATTCCGGAACATCCTCTGAAGGTGGGTCCGTTTTAACCAATGGCGGAAGGGTGCTCGGCGTTACGGCGCTGGGGGATTCGGTCAAGGAAGCCATTGCAACGGCCTATCAGGCGGTTTCCAAAATCACCTGGGAAGGGGTGCATTTTCGCAGGGATATCGGACAAAAAGCCCTCAGAAGGCTTGAAACCGCTCCTCAGGTCGGAATTGTCATGGGCAGCGACTCGGATCTTTCTGTCATGGAAGAGGCTGCGGTCATGCTGAATAAATTCGGCGTGCCTTACGAAATGACGGTTGCCTCCGCGCACCGCAGTCCGGCAAGAGCCGCCGAATTTGCCGGATCGGCGATCAAACGCGGCATCAAGGTCATTATTGCGGGTGCCGGTCATGCCGCGCATCTTGCCGGGGTCATGGCGGCCCATACCACGCTTCCGGTCATCGGGGTTCCCATTGACTCCTCATGCCTTCAGGGTTTTGATTCCCTGCTGTCAACGGTTCAGATGCCGCCCGGCATACCCGTGGCAACCGTCTCCATCGGTAAGTCCGGGGCCAGGAATGCCGGGATTCTGGCGGTTCAGATATTGGCCATTTCCGATTCCCGCCTGAGCATGCTTTTGGAATCCTACAAGGCCGAGATGGCATCCGGGGTGGAAGAAAAAGCCAAAATAATTGAATCACGAAGATAAGATTCGTAAGATAGACCCCGGACAGCCATGCTCGAACACCATCCTGGAGGCGGCACAGATCGTTTGCAGCGGAGGGGTTGTGGTCTTTCCTACGACCAGTCTTTACGGACTGGCAGTGGATGCTTCCAACCCATCGGCTGTTGAAAAGGTGTTTGCCATCAAGCAGCGGCCGGTGAATAAACCCATCCTGATTCTGGTTCCGGATATTCGGGACATCCAAAACCTGGTCCGGGATGTCCCTTTGGCTGCGGAGCGGCTCATGACCGCGCTCTGGCCCGGAAAACTCACCCTGATCTTCAAGGCCGGTAGCAACCTTCCCCCCAGTCTGACTGCCGGAACCGGTAAAATCGGCATCCGGCTTCCGGTTTATCCGGTAGCCCGGCTCCTGGTTCATGCTGCCGGAAGACCCATTACGGCAACCAGCGCCAATATTTCCGGCCAAACCGGCTGTTCGCGGATCGCGGATCTTGATTCCGCCATAGCGGCAGCGGTCGATTTGATCCTGGATGCTGGGCCGCTTGAAGGCGGCGCGGGCTCAACCATCCTGGATGTAAGCGAAGACCCGCCGGTCCTTCTGAGAGAAGGCTCTATCCCCTTATCAACATTAAGTAAAATATTTATAATAAGATAGTTATTTTCCGAATGGGGAAGCAGGTTCTTTCAATGACGGCTCCTGTTGTCGCGTTTGTTATGACTTCGGGCAGTTACACCTGAGTTTATATGGGTCGAAAAGAACCGCTCCCCGCCTGGGGCTACCTATTCGGAATGCGTCAATTCGTTTGACAGGCATGGCAGCTTTATCATAGGGTAATTTTGATAAATAGGTCAGGAGAATCAATGACACCATTCGTATTCTTGAAAATTGCCATACTCAACAATATATGCAAGTATCGTTGAGTTTTTAATTCAGAACAAAAAGTTGAGGATTCATTATTCATGAATCTTTCGAGCATTATTTGATTGGTTAACATTGCTGCTCTCTTGCTGGCGCTCAGTCTATTATATATCGGTCATATAGTTTAAGTTTATACCGAGACTGGAGGCTGAAGAGTGATAGCTGGATATATCAATGCTAAGAGTAAAGGACAACTCTCCATTATGCAGAAGGGCAACAAAATACTCAAGGTGCTTGGCGATGGAATTTGGGAGGCACTCAAGCATCTTGCTGGTGTTCAGGGTAAAAAGAATGAAGATCCTAAGCATATGCATTACGGCTTGTTGCACAGAGTTCCGGATCTGTTTTTCAGAATGATTCCGGTCGGCCTTGTGAGTGTTCTTGTTCTATCCAGCTATGCCCTGGCTTTTGTACCAGGTACATATACCGGAGATGGATATACCGTAAAGGTTGATAGTTCAGGTCTGGTCAGCAGTGTTGCGATATCGAAAATGATTCATGGTAGTTGGGCGAGTAATGAAGATAGTGGTGAGTTCGACACAACCGTATCAGCGACAATTAATAAGACCGTGTTTACAACCAACACAACAACCTCCTTTAAGAGTGAAGGGGATATCGATAGATCTCGCTTCGACAACACAACCTACAGTTTCGAAGGCAGTACACCTACATGCCCTTACATCATCACTTTAAACCAAAGCTTGTCGTATTCGTATTACGTCCAGGCGAGCGAGGGTGAATATTGGGTCCGTAAAGAAGCTGGCAACTCGGATAGTATAGATCTCTTTCACGATACACTCATCAACGATAACGTGCCCCCAAGTATTACCTCTTTCGTTGTCCCTGCAACCAGCAATTCGTTAACCGTTCCGATCACGTCGCTCGCTGCGACCGACTCCCTATGTGGTCCGATATGGTACATGGTGACTGAATCAGCATCCGTACCTTCAGTCAATGATTCACGCTGGCATAAGACTCCACCATCATCATATACATTTACGACAATTGGCAACAAAACGCTTTACGCTTGGGCTCGGGATTTCAAGGGCAATATTTCGGCACCTCGCAGTGCATATATTGTTTTGCCTGTTATATTTGTCCTATCGGTAAGTCCACCCAATCGGGGTGTGGCAAAAGATGCGGGTACGACCTCATTCACCGTTTCCAACACCGGAGCCGGAACCATGCCATGGACAGCCGCAGTGATATCAGGCGGCAGTTGGCTTTCAATTACATCGGGGACCAGTGGCAGCAATTCCGGAACCATCAATTGCAGTTTCACATCGAACACCAGCAAATCACCCCGTACAGGGACGATTCAGATTACGGCCACAGGCGTCTACGGCAATTCCACGGTGTCGGTAATCCAGGCTGGAATCGGCGGCATCGCTTTATTATCGCCGGTGCCTGATACTGGACAAACGAAATGCTATAACAACACTGTAGAAATCCCTTGTCCATCATCCGGTCAATCTTTTTACGGACAAGACGCCAACTACAGCATCAATCCGATGTCCTATACCAAATTGGATAACAGCGGCAATGCCTTGCCGGACTCCGCCACGTCCTGGTTCATGGTTCGAGACAACCTGACGGGATTGATCTGGGAAAATAATACTACTTTATGCTGCTGGTACGATAGCAACCCGGCTACCAATGGCGGTGGCGCTGGAGTATCAGAACCAAACTTTTTTAGTGCCACAACTGAATACCATATTAAAGTCCTGAATCAAGCGCAGTATGGTGGTTACAACGACTGGCGGATACCCACCATCAAGGAACTGTCCTATCTTGTCAACTTTAGTGGGCCAACGATAGATCAAAGATTTTTTCCCAACACGAAAACGGATAAAATATATTGGTCCTCCAATAGCGCCAGTTGGGGCGAGGCGTTGGGTTTACACTTCGGCAACGGCTCTGACACCAACGAAGATAAGCGGCGTTTCGGATATGTTCGTGCTGTTCGTGGTAGACAGTACAAATCATCGGATTATTGTACGAATAACGGCGATGGCACAGTAACAGATATATCCACGGGCCTGACATGGCAGCAAGCGGCCAGCTCAAGTATGACATGGGAGCAGGCGTTATCATACTGTGAGAATCTGTCTCTTGACAACTATATGGACTGGAGACTGCCTACCATTAAGGAATTACAAAGTCTGAGGGATTTCAGACGCGATAATCCGTCTATCTATAATACTTATTTTCCGAATACCTCCACCTACTATAATTATTGGTCCTCTACTTCCTCCGCTATCAATACGCTAAACGCGTGGGACATGGCTTTCGGCGGCAGGGACAGCACCAACGATAAGTCAGGCAAGCACGAAGTCCGCGCTGTTCGGGGACAGACTGGAACATTGGACCAGTCTGTGCTTTCTGTGAGCCCGGCCAGTCGAAATGTGGCTAAAGACGGAGGCATAACTTCATTCAGCGTTTCCAACACCGGAAACGGAGCAATGCCTTGGACAGCAGCAGTGACATCCGGTGACGGTTGGCTTTCGATCACATCGGGGGTCAGCGGGACGGATACAGGAACCATCAATTGCAGTTTCACGTCGAATACCGGCACCGCAGCTCGAACTGCTACCATCCGGATAACTGCCAGTGGCGCAACGGGCAGCCCGTTGGACGTATTGGTGACTCAGACATTGACACCAACGTCGACTCCAACTCCAAAGCCTACGCCCACTCCGACGTCAACGCCGGCACCGACGCCAACTCCGACTCCGAAACCAACGCCCACTCCGACGTTAACACCAACACCGACACCGCCTCCAACAACAGGGTGTACGGCAACTATAGTTGAAAGTTTATCGCTCCATATTCCAAAGCTTTTCTTTAGCAATCAAACGTCGGGGAGCCTGTTGCTTTGGGCGGATCTTGTTTATGAGTTCGATCCGACGTTAATACTTTTTAAATTGACAAAATATGGTGTCATAAGTAATCCTTCTTTTTCATGTGCGCCATCAACACTATCCGACAGTTTAAAAATCCATATTCCTGATGTTCTGCTTCCGGATGAAATCACTCATTTATGGGTGGATTTAGAATACAGTGTGGCACTTTCCACTGATGGTAATTTCTACTGGGTTGTTTCAAACTATGGAGCGGTTTCTAATTGATAATGCTTTTATGACGGCAGTTCAGGGGGGGTTCTCCGGCATTAGGGGACTCCCTGATCGATCGCAGTGACCGAAACGATGAAGGCCATAAAAGAGAACTTCGCAGGACTGAAGCCATTCTGGTTTTCATCCGCCGGCCACGATTCCATAATGAACTGGCCGCCAAGGTAATGGAGTAATGGACAATTGAATACGAGAATTTATATGAAAATGGAAAATTTATTATTTAATTCAATCGGTTGTATTTAGCCCATTTTCATTGTTCGTTGTGCCCTTGCCGGGCATGGGGGTTAGTGCGGAATCAATCCGAAAGGAATTATCTGATGCTGCTGAGAACAAAAAAAGTCAGAAAAAATCTGGATGAGGTTAAGGTCTCGAATCATGTATTGTTATCATAGTCTTGAGTATTGGCGGTTTGAAAATCTAAACAATACCGGAAGAATGAAAAAGGGAGTGGTCCCCAAAAACTGGACAACGTGACAGGCTCAACCCCATCCTGCGGCCCATCTGGTTGCCAATGATCCACGGCATGATTCACAAGACAATAAGGAAAATCCTTCTTCGTTCTGATTTCTGTACCCCCGGAAAACAAAAACAGCCGCGTCATGATTCACATGGTAACGGTCAAGGCACATGGAACCTGCATGGTGGTTCAGCCCCAGAAAATTAAATGGAAAGGGAAAAATGGTAAAGGCTACCCCAAGCAAGGCAGGCGCCTTTTATAAACCAAGCTCGCTGTGTAATCCGATACGAACAAGGTCAAGATGATCAGGGTCAGTTTTTCGGTAAATCAATATCAGATAAGGCTTGATATGGCAATCGCGGTGATCGACCCATTCGCCGGAAAGCGGATGATCAAAATTGCGGTAAGGTAACAGCATATCGGTAACAAGCAGATTGACGATTTCCATCAAGGCATCATCAAGTGTTTTACCGTGCCGCCGCGTTTTTTCCCGCTTGTAATCGCGCTTGAAACGGTTTGTATACCTAATCGTCCGCATTTAACCCCGCGAGTAGTTTATCGGCGGTGCCAGACCATGCAAACTCGCCGCGCTGTGCGGCTCTCATCGCTTCAATGGTTTCGTCATTGGGAATAAGCGGTTCAAAAGGGAGCGCTTTTTCCTTTGCGATGCGCATCATCATCATACGGAAAGCATCGGAAACTGTGAGCCCGATAGAGGCAAGCACCGCTTCAGCCTCGACCTTGATTTGTCCGTCAATCCGTGCGCGAACAACAGAATTTATAGCCATAATATATCACCTCCTATTGAGCCATATTGTAGCTCAATATGGCTCATAGTCAAGGTTGTTATATTCTACGGTTCCAAAGGCATTGAAGTGGCTGTTCAGGACGGCAATATCAGGTGTCTGTTTATGTAAGACTCTATCCCCCAAAGCCGAAATTTCTCGGTGCTGCAAAACCGGTGACGCTGTAACAGTCGTTTTTACTATGGCGAAAACATTCCGATTCTAGGATGTTAAATAAATGGGTTGACGGATCTTCCATTTTTCGTTAGCCTTATAAAATATTATGACTAACGAAAACCAATCGCCGCTATGAAATCCAAAATCCTCGGCCTGTTCCGATCCACGCAAGACATTATATCCGGAGAAATCTTGAGCACGGCTCTCGGGATCTCGCGGGTATCGGTGTGGAAGCACATTCAAAAACTTCAGGAATGTGGATATCAAATTGAAGCAACCCCCAGGGGGTATCAGCTTCTCAGCTCGCCGGATACGCCGTTTCCCTGGGAATTTCCGCAGCGGGAAGGGCTGATTCATTATTTCCCTGAAGTGTCTTCCACAATGGACATCGCCAAGGAAATGGCGCGTAAGGGAGCTTCCCATTTCAGCGTTGTGATTGCGGGCCGGCAAACCAGCGGACGGGGCAGGTTGAGGCGGACCTGGTATTCGGACGATGGCGGACTCTATTTCACCCTGATTCTTCGGCCCAACATTCCGCTGCAATGGTGTTTTCGGGTCAATTTTGCGGCCTCTCTGGCGCTTTGCCGGACGGTCCGGAGGCTGACCGGGTTGAATGCCGCCGTCAAATGGCCGAATGATATTCTCGTTGACGGTAAAAAACTATCCGGAATGCTCTCCGAAATGGAAGCCGAGGCGGAAATGGTCTCGTTTGTCACGGTTGGAATCGGAATCAACGTCAATAACGACCCGACGGAGTATGAGCCCACTGCCTGCTCTCTTCGGCAACTTCTGGGAAAACCGGTTTCCCGAAAAGAGATTCTGGCCCGGTTTCTGGATGAACTTCAAACCTATTTCGATGAGGCAGAGGATAATCTGGAGAAAACCATTGCGGAATGGAAAGAAATAACCTGCACGCTGGGAAGGCGCGTTTCGGTGATGACCCCGCTGGAGACATCCACGGGTCTGGCTCTGGATATCGATTCCACCGGTGCGCTGATTCTGGAGCTGCCGGATGGTTCGCATAAGAAAGTTCTTTACGGCGACTGCATGATCCAAGAGTGATAGCAAGGATTCCCATGAAATCAACAAACCACCTTCGAATGATGGTCTATGCGTCTTTGTTTGCGGCGCTGACGGCAGCGGGCGCGTTTCTGGCGATTCCCATCGGACCGGTTCCCATTGTCCTTCAGAATTTATTCGTGTTTTTGGCGGGGCTTCTTCTGGGCAGCAGATGGGGAGTATGGAGCGTTGCCATTTATCTGATGACCGGCGCGCTGGGTCTCCCGATTTTTGCAGGCGGAACCGGCGGCATCGCCAGACTGGCGGGGCCTACCGGCGGGTATCTGCTGGGGTATCTGCCGGCGGTATTCGTCATAGGCGTCCTCTCCGAAAAATTGCCGAAAAAACCTTTATTTTCCGTCCTTGCCATGATTGCGGGCGCGTTGATCGTCTATGCCTGCGGGGTTCCCTGGTTGAAGACTGTGACGGGCATGGCCTGGTCAAAAGCCTTGAGCGCCGGGCTGTATCCATTTTTGCCGGGGGACGCGCTTAAAATTGCCGCTGCCGTTCCCCTTGCCAGGATGCTAAAAGAATTCATCCGGACATGAGCCCTTTAAACACACCCATTATTGAGGTTTCGCATCTCAGCCATCGGTTTTCAGACGGTGGTCTTGGAATTGACGATATTTCCCTGAAGATTGCCAGAGGGGAATTTGTCGTGGTTGCCGGACATAACGGCTCCGGTAAAACCACGCTTTTCAGGCATTTGAACGGGCTTCTGAGGCCGGACTCCGGAGATGTCAAAGTGGATGGGATTTCGGTGACCGCGGATATCTTGAGGGCGCGCCAGATGGTGGGCCTGGTTTTTCAGGATGCGGACAGTCAAATTGTCGGCGAAACGGTGTGTGAAGATGTGGCGTTCGGACCGGAAAACCTATGTCTGAGTCATGCAGAGGTACACAGAAGGGTGACATCGGCCTTATCCGCGGTCGGCCTGGAACATCTGGCCGACCAGAAGCCCCACAGGCTCTCGGGAGGAGAAAAACGCCGCCTGGCCATTGCCGGAATTCTGGCAATGGAACCCCAGGTACTGGTTCTGGATGAACCCTTTGCCAACCTGGACTATTCCGGCATGCTCCAGGTTCTCTCCCAGATCGTTCACCTGCACCGGGCAGGCAAAACCATCATTCTTTCAACCCATGATCTGGACAAGACAATGGGACATGCCAGCCGGTTGATCCTGATGAAAAACGGATCGATTATCAAGGACGGCTTGTTTGAGAACGTGATACGAGACGTTGCATGCGCCGGCGTTAAAATGCCCTGTACCTGTCAAATGGAAGCCCTTGACCGATGATAAGCCTGGAGAAGATGGATATCCGCTTCAAAATGGCCTGTATGGCTCTTCTCAGCATTGCCATTCTGAACGCGGATGCAACCGGACTGATTTTCGTTTCGATCCTGTGCCTGGTGCTCTGGATATCCGTTCGATTCCCAATAGGTGAGCTCATTCGCCATCTTCGTTATCTTGTTTTTTTGCTGCTGATCGTTTTTCTGGCCCGGGCCTTGACCGTTTCCTTTTTCTCCGGCGATCCGGGCACGTTGATTTCAATGGACCCGGAAGGCGTTGTTGAGGGGCTTCTGATATGCTGGCGCCTGATCATTTTGACTTTTCTGGGCATGTTATGGATCACCACTACCAGTCCCTCCGGTATGCGCACGGCCGTCGAATGGTTATGCAGACCATTTCCCGGGTTGCCCGGAAAACAGGTTGCCACCATGATGAGCCTGATGGTACGATTTCTGCCGGTTATCCTGGAACAGGCCAGAGAGACTTCAGCAGCTCAGCAATGCCGGTGCATTCAGAATCGAAAAAATCCGGTTTACCGGACCGTCAAATTTTCACTGCCCCTGCTTTGCCGCACCCTTGAGACCGCGGATCGGCTGGCAGACGCCATGGAGGCCAGATGCTATTCGCCGGAAAGCAGCCGACCCTTGGCGTTAAAGTCCGGCAGATCCGACTGGTTGGTTCTGATTGGAATCACAGGATTCTGCGCCTTGATGATATGTTTATAAATTGTTGAATCCGGCTTCATTGTCAGGTTCATGTCATTGCCGCTCATAACAAAGGAGGTTTTATGCTGTCACACATTGTTGTTTTCTGGCTCAAGGATGATCTTTCAGACGTTCAGCGCTCCGCATTCCGAGAAGGGCTCGAATCCCTCAAGGCAATCGAATCCGCTCACGCGGTTTATATCGGCGCTCCCGCCAAAACCGGCGACAGGCCCGTCATTGACCAGTCCTATTCCCTGGCATTGACCGTGCTGTTCGATACGATCCAGGATCACGATGCCTACCAGGTCCATCCGCTTCATCAGGCTTTTCTCAAAAATTTTGGATCATTTTGGTCCCGGGTGCTGATTTATGACTATGAATAATCCCTTTCGGGCAGTGCCCCCTGCGCACGATGATCGCCGGATAGGGGCGGGAATATGAGGCAATTGAGCGGGATGATGCGCGCGGTTGTGTGGGACGGACAACTTCGATTCATGCCGGACTATCCGGTTCCGGAGATTCGGCCGGGTTGGGCCGGAATCCGGGTAAAAACTGCCGGCATCTGCCGGACCGATCTGGAGCTGATAAACGGCTACCTGGGATTTTCAGGCGTTCTGGGTCACGAATTTGTCGGGATGGTTGAGTCCTGTGAGGACATCCGGTGGATTGGCAAACGGGTGGCTGGAGAGATCAATGCGGCATGCGGACAGTGCTCCTGGTGCCGGAAAGGGCAGGGCAGGCACTGCCCCAGCCGGACGACTCTGGGCATTGATCGGCTAAACGGCTGCATGGCCGATTCCTGCCTTTTGCCCATAGCCAACCTGATTGAAATTCCTGATAATATTTCCGATGACCGGGCGGTCTTTATGGAACCCCTTTCGGCTGCCTGTGAAATTCTCGAGCAGCTTCCCCTTAAAGGTCATGAACGGGTCGTGGTACTGGGAGACGGCAGGCTGGGCATACTTTGTGCCTGGGTGTTGTCCACGGTAGTTTCCGATGTCACCCTTGTCGGTCATCATCCGGAAAAGCTGGCGCTGGCCGCCTGGAACGGCGTCAAGACAGCTTATGGCGACAGCAATATCGATCCGGGCGCAGACGTGGTTGTTGAGGCCACTGGCTCTGCCGGGGGATTTGCGGAAGCCATGAGCCTGTGCCGGCCTCAAGGCGTCATCGTATTGAAATCCACTGTCGCCCTTTCTGAAAAAGTCGATCTTTCTCCCATCGTCATTCATGAGCTGACCGTTCTGGGATCCCGTTGCGGTCGGTTTTGGCGCGGTCTGACCCTGATGGAACAATCCCCCGATATGCCTCTTGAAAGCCTGATCACGGATCGCTTCCCCATCGAGCAGGCGACCGATGCCTTTGAACGGTCTGCGCAGCATACCGCGCTTAAGGTTTTGCTTGATTTCTGACCTGAATCCTGAATTTGCTTTCGGAGAAAATATATTCAGGCTGCCATTGCCCGCGCACTGACAACGGCGCGGGCAGTAACCGCGCCGATCACGAGCATGCCACCGATCAGGGCCAGTTTTCCGGGTGTTTCCCCAATGACCAGAAACACCCAGAGCGGATTCAAAATGGGCTCGAGGGTTAAAATGAGGGAGGATTCAAGGGCCTGCACCTGCTTGATCGCGATCGAATACAACACAAATGACAGGCCGATCTGAAAAATGCCGAGATATGCAATGATGCCAAGGCTGGAAGGTGATAAACTTTCCTGAAGCAAAAATGGCAGGCCGATCACGACGCCTATTATATTTCCCAGAAAAATAGTGTTGGCGGGTGTTCCGTCTTTTTGCTTTCGCATGCAGAGAATCAGAACCGCCATGGCCATGCCGCTGACGATCGCCAGGATATTTCCGGAAAAACCGTTAAAATTCAGATCATCTCCAAAAAAGAGAAACAGACCGGTGAAGATGACGGCAAGCGATATCCAGTCCGCCCGCTGGGGGCGTTCGTTCAGGAACCAGTATCCGAAAAGAACGATATAAATCGGAAGCGTGTACTGCAGGAAGATGGCGTTGGCCGCGGTTGTCAGTTTGGTCGCCATGATGAAAAAAAGCTGTGCACCCACATAGCCGAAAGCGCCCACAACCTGAAGTCGCGTCCAGCGAAAGCGGGTAGGACATTTCAGAAAGATCCAGAACACGGCGGTAGACAGGATGCTGCGGCCGCTTAAAATTGATAAGGGTTGCCAGGAAATGATTTTGACCAGCAGACCGCTGCTGCTCCAGAGTATGGCCGTCAGAACCAGAAATAATATGGCCTGACGACGTGTTCCGGACGCGGGCATTTCTTCCTTATCCTTTGATGGGAAGGATAGTGGCCTCTCGGGGCTCGAAGAAACTCTCGGGTAGAAACGCGCGGATTAAAAGGAGTTCGTTGGAAAGGATGGGGCGCCAGGTGATCCGGTAGCGGGTTTCCATTCCGGGTGCGGTATCCGGCGAAAAGATGGCGACTTCCAGGGACTCGGAATGGTTCCAACGCCCTTCAATCCACAGGACATTGTGCCGATTCAGCTTAAAATCCCGAAATATCCGCATGCCCATTGTATTTGCAACGCTCGTTTTCATGGGCCCGGGTGTTGTTTCCAAAGCCACGACCACATAGCGTTTCAGATGGGTGACATCGGGGTGAGACAGTGAAAGATCAATGACTTTCAAGTCACAGGACATTTCCCATTTTTTTCGAAAAGCGTGCGAAGAGGGAGTCATCGGCGCTTTCCATCGGTAAGTTCCATCAAAAATAATCATGCGGGTTTCCAGGTAAAATGGCTATTTCAATAACGTTCCAGAAGGTTTCATCATATCATTTTCCCGCAGAAAAGCAAACACATCCTTCCAGAAACCGTTCCAATCCGGGGGACAGTCGTTATGGCCGCAGTCATAGGCAATGAGCCTGGCGTTTCGGGAAACGGACATAAGCGCTGTTGCATGGGTAAAGGGAATGAGTTCATCCTGTTTTCCATGAAGAATCAGTGCCGGTCCGGGGTATTCCTTTAATACCCCAAGATTGTCCATGGGGTCACGGATCATAAAGGGGAAAAGGCCATAGCGAGGGGCATAATACCGAATGCTCGTAAAAGTGGATAAAAGGATCAGAGCCGCGGATGGGCGCGCTTTTGCCAGGCCACAGATGGCACCCCCACCGATGGAGCGGCCGAATAAAATGATTTTGTTGGGGTCTACGGTATTTTTGGCAACCAGTTGATCGTATGCCGCGGTAAATGCGCGGTGGATACTGATTTCGGAAGGTCTTCCTTGAGAGCGGCCATAGCCGGGGTATTCCACCAGCAGAAGATGCATGCCGTTTTGGGATAACGGCTTTAAATATTCCGGCCAGAAATCAATCAATTCGGCGTTACCGTGAGCAAAGATTACTGCGGGACGGGGACCCGAAAATGTCGCATCGGCCGGAATAAACCAGGCCTCGACGGCTTCCTCTCCGGTATGGATCGAGAGGACTTCCGTACCTTGGGGCCTGACCGGATCGGTAAATGGTGGAATCACACCACGGGGAAAGATCAGAGATCGCTGCAGGAAAAACACCAGGCCCGCATAGGCCAGGTATAATCCTGCAGCAGTCAGAAGGATTCGAATCATAAGGCGCATCATTGCTCACTTAAGAGTCATCAACGCGGATGAATTCATCCTATTGCGGGCGTCTCTGCCGGCTTCCATGGGAAAAAGACCGCGCCGGCGGATGGCTGCCTCCGGAACTCTTCCCGGGTGCCCCATAACCTCTTGAAGAACTCGGGGATGAAGGTCGGGCGCCGCCTTCAGGCCGGGCTGCCGATCGACTGGCCGGCGACTGGGCATTTCGCTCTGCCTTAACCTTTGCCCGTGCCCGTTCTTCGGCCTTTCGGGCGCGGATCGCCGCGATGCGCTCGCCGAGCGGAATCTCAAGACTCTCGGCGGCCTTTACCTGGTAATTGAAACCGGTCAGGGTTCGCGTCGGCAGGCGTTTTGCAACTGCCCGCTCGATCGCCCGCAGTTCGCCTTGTTCCTCCGGTGAGACGAAGGTGAAGGCCTCGCCGGTGGCTCCGGCCCGGGCAGTACGTCCGACCCGGTGAATGTAGTCATCGGGAATGTGGGGGACATCGAAATTGACGACATGGGACAATGCCTCGATGTCGATGCCGCGCGCGGCCACATCGGTGGCGACCAGGACCCGGGAGCGGCCGTTCTTGAAATCGGTCATGGCCTGTGTGCGCTGGGCCTGACTGCGGTTGCCGTGAACGCGGTCACAGGCAACGCCGTGACGGTCCAGAAAATCGGCCAGGCGGTTGGCGCGGTGTTTGGTGCGCGTGAAAACTAGTGCGTTCTGGATTCCGTCTCCCCGCAGCAACTCCAGCAGCAACGCGGATTTAAGATCCTGACGGACCGGGAAAATCGCTTGTGCAACGCCCGTAGCCGGGGCGGAAGGACGTTCGACATTCAGGTTCACGGGATTCTTCAGCATTTGCTTGGACAGATCATTAATGGCCGCCGGCAGCGTGGCGGAGAAAAAGAGGGTCTGGTCCATCAACGGCAGTTGTTTCAGTATCCGGCGAATGTCGGGCAAAAAGCCCATATCGAGCATGCGGTCGGCCTCATCGAGCACCAGGACTTCAAGACCTGAAAGCTTGGCATAGGGATACTGCATGTGATCGAGCAGGCGGCCCGGACAGGCCACGATGATATCCACGCCGCGGCGAAGGGCGCGTTCCTGGGGCTCCATTCCTACCCCGCCGTATATGGCAGCAGCCTTGATAGGCGTATGCTTGGCCAGATCGTTAAAAACCTCGACAATCTGGGCTGCGAGTTCCCGTGTGGGAGCCAGGACCAGGGCTCGCGTGCCGCTGCGTTTTGCGCCCATCAGGCGCTGTAAAATCGGAAGTGCGAAGGCTGCGGTTTTGCCGCTGCCCGTCATCGCGCAAGCAAGGACATTACGGCCTTCCAGAGCCGGCGGAATGCCGTCTCGCTGAATGGGTGTGGGGCTGGTGAAACCAAGATCGGCAACACCTTTCATAAGACTGGGGTGAAGATTAAAAGGGGTAAAACTCATTATTATTACACGTACGCTTTCTGAGGACGGCCTTGCAGAGGTATGCGGCGCCACTCAAACAATCCGGCAGGATATTTGTGGTAAACGGGGGACTGAGCCGGTGAAGGCCACCGTTGGGCAAGAAGCCCGGTGAGAATCTAATTGTCATTTTTACTCCCCTGTGACAGGGACATATAAATGATAACTTGTCATAGTCTCACATCGCTCACGATTTGCCAAGCTTTATTTTAGGTCCATCGGATATTATTCAAAATACTTTGACAAATTTCAGTAATTCTGTGTAGCTACACATGAGAAGTTGGTTTCAAAACAGAACAATTATAATCATGCCGAATCAGGAGGGATTATGACGATTGCAGATTTTATTTCAAAAGAAGAAGTTGTGCGCGCGTGTCAGGAGCTTGGTATTCGGGACTGGACCCAGTTGACCGAAACGAAGGTGCAGGTCGAAGAAGCCAGGATTATTCAGTCCGTGGTTGGATCTGAAGCGCTGCAAATTCCGGTTGAATGGTTTCAGCAAGGCCTGGAGGTGGAACTGGAGCACGGGTTGCAGTTTCCGGATGCGAATGTCACCAATAACCACCCCCTCCTGACGGGTAAGATCGTTTTGGCTCATCTCAAAGAAATGCTGGACTATTACATCCGCCTCGAAGTCGCGGAACTGGAGGGCGACCTGTTTAAAGCATCCCGGAAAGGAGATGCGGACAAGCTGGCCAGGATATACAAAAAATTGATTACGGCCCGGGCCGCACTGAGTAAGTGGGAAAATTCCGAGGGGAGCGCATAGGCGTAAAACTACCCGGAATTCCGGGGACATAATACAGAGAAAACGCTGGCCAATGCTTTCGGCGAGGCACATCGTAGATACACGCGAATGAGGAATTTTACTGAAAGTGTCAGAGGGTATCTCTTTCAAGGGCGATTCGGCTCACGCGTTTTGGACGAACGGCATCTTATCGCCGCAGCCCGCTATGTGGAGTTGAATCCGGTGCGGGCAGTGCTGGTTAAGCTTCTGTGGGAATATCAGTGGTCAAGTGCAGCGTTTCATACAGAGATGCGGAAAGGGGATCCGCTGGTCAGGGACAAGACTTTGCGAAGGCTTGTTAAGGATTGGCGGGAATTTCTTCTTCAAGACGAAAGCAGGGCGAACGTACTGCGGCTGGCTACAAGAACAGGATTTCCGGCTGTCAGTGAACGGTTCCTTTGATAGAGAATCTGACGGTGCGCTATCTGAGCAGAGGTATACCGGGGCGCCACAGCAAAGGGCAAGAGTATATTTTATTATGTCCATATATTTCCCATTATAAACACACGGAAACAATTGGAGAAGTTAATGAGTAACGATAGCCATGAAATTCCAGCAGAACTTGTTTCCAGATTCAAGGAAAGTAAGGTAGCTCTTTTCATCGGAGCGGGATGTTCCATGAGTGCAGGCCTTCCTGGATGGGGTAAACTTCTATCCAATATTCAATCGGTCTATGAAAAGGAACATTTACTTAAAGATACCGATAAGAAACAACTAAAAAAGTGGTTTGAGTCTTTAGATGACTATCAGCGTATCGCATCATTTTTTAAACGTCAATCTGCTGACTTATATCGAAAATACCTTCAGGATGTTTTCGATCCTGATTTGCATAACAACCAGCTAATATCTCCTGAATACTACCGTTTATTCCATAAACTCCCAATTAAACGGGTCATAACCACTAATTTCGATAAACTGTTAGAAGATGCATTGTCTGGTTGGAACAGCATAACATGGCAGGACTCTGAGGAGATGCCACGATATTTGAGGGATGACAGAAAACTTGTATATCATATTCATGGCATCGCCGATCGTTTTGGCACACTGGTGCATACCCATGAAGAGTATAAAGCACTTCAAGGAACTGAGGGGGAACAGGCAAGAAGCTTTCTGCAGAGACTATTTGAATCACACACCATTCTCGTGATCGGATATCGTCTGGGTGATCCGGTCATTCGTTGGATAACAGACGCCTTGCGTGGTGATTGGAACATTACACCTGAATGGTATTCGCTGTGTTATTCTCCTCTTGATGAAGACTTCGAAAAAGAACGATCCGATAGAAATCTACGTCTCATCCCGTACGATATTGATACAACACTTGATGTCAATAAAGCCCATGAACAGGCCTTGACTAATTGGTTTAAAAAACTTGGCGAGAAGCTCGGACTTGAAGGTTTTGAGCCTCCTAAAACCCACGAAGGAATCAACGCACCGTTGCATAGAGGGTGGATTACGATAAATGAAGATTTTCTCACGACTCAACCTATTGTTACTAATGAAATGAAAGAGCAGTATTATCGAGGGATTGAACCCGGCTGGGGCCTGGTAAATGAAGGCTATTCTGCCCGTAGAATAGCAACCGATGAGGTGCTAATAAAACTGGAAGGAAAAGGATTCAAAGCGGTTGTGATAAAAGGGGCAGCCGGTGAGGGTAAAACGACAATTCTGATGCAGATTGCCATTGATCTTTCAAAACAAGGCTTAACAGTTTACTACGAAGCCGATCCAGGCTCAGATCCTTATGGGATCATGAAACAAAATAAAGGCCCGTTAGCACTTATTATTGATCATGCAGATCAGATAAAGGACCTGCCTGCTCTGTTTCGCTTTGCCACCAACAGGACAAAAGAAACGGTCATTATCCTCGCTGCTCGTACGAACGAATGGAATAATGTATATGGCAAAGGAAGTTTGGGAGATGCATCCCGTTTGTTGCAAGAGGTGCGAGTAAAAAAATTGGAATGGCAAGAGGCTAAAGCCATTGCTGGACTCTTGATTGACAACGGAATGGGGGTGGATGACGATGTGGGTGCGTTTGCTAAGCGACTAATAGATGATAGCAACGGCTTTCTCCTTGCTGCCATGCTGACGGCGACCCACGGCGAACCTCTATCAAAGATTCTTGAAGATGTGGTGATGAAGGTATCGAATTGGCCTGATGGTGAAGAATTACTTACCGCATTGGGGCTGGTTGTAGCATTGGAGGCACGTAAAAACAACAAAGGAGATCAACTGTTTTGTACTCGAAGGCTTTTTCAAGAATCTATCGAAAAGTCGAAGCAACAGGCTCTACGACTCTGTTATCGACTGGCGGGTGAGATCAGTCTGCATCCACGTGGAGATTACCGTATAGAAACCCGCCACCCGATCATAGCTGAAACCCTCTTTCCTATTCTATTTTCTGGAGAAACCCCACCTCTTGACGAATTCGATATACATGAACGACTACTTCAAGGGGCTGGAAGGCTTTCCAGAGAACAGGTCATGGCTGGTGAGAGAAAGCTTCTGACTATAATTCCGCTGTACTACAAAAATAGAGGCAACTACGAATTTGCCAGGAAATTTTTTATGGTTTCATCAGAGGCTGATCCAAAAGATGCGCATACGTGGCAGGCGTGGGCGCTGATGGAGAAGGAGGAAGGCAATGTTGATGGTCTCGTAAAAAGTCTAAGAATCTAACTATCTGAAAAAACATATAATAGACGTAAATATCTCTTGCTATTTTTGT
>CAIVVZ010000514.1 GCA_903909505.1 uncultured Desulfobacteraceae bacterium | reverse complement strand
GCATGTAAGCTCCTATGATGATTTTCGCGTTTTGATTCAGCAAATCGTCACAAATGTAACATGTATATGTTACAGACGTGTGTCAATCGGTAAAATATTGTGTAAATATTGCTGGTTACCTGACGTGCTTCTCAGGCGACATCCCGGCTAAAATCAGAAAAGCATTTTTCCAAACTCAGCTGTTTAATAGCTTGTTGCATGGCTTTGGGCATATTGATCAACTCGGGTTTTACCCCACAGAGCATGACGCACTGCATCCAGACGTAGAGAAGCTGCAGTCCGCTCATGTCGACACTGCTGATCTCACTACAATCGATGCGAAAAAGTTTATCCAAGCCTGATTCAAGCTGTTGCAACGTGGATAGTGAATTTATCTGGAAAACAACTCCGGAGTGGTTCCAGTTTCCAGACAATTTAAACTCTGATCCACTAGCGTGATTTGCCATAAATGCCTCCTGAACCAGTAGTCGTTTATTGAAAACTTGCAATTAAATTCAACAGGTATTTTTACAAGATCATGCAATAATCGCCGCGGCATTGCTTGAACTTCCTGTTCAAGGCGATATCGTTGTCAACTTCATTGCGATAGTTATTAACACTGGATTCTCATACACGCGCTACCCTAGCAGAGCAATGTTGCGATTGCATGACAGTCCCGTAAATATTCCGACACGGTTACCGTGGATTGCGAGTTGTGCGTGGTATCGATTGTGCGTGACCTGTCCCGGGAACAGGAAGCAAGAGAAAAGATAGAAATACTGGAGCAAATATTCGCTATGCCCTTATCCGTCCAGAGTGCCGAGTTTTCAATCCCGACAAGGCCTGGCAGGTAGCCGGTTTGCCGCGGATCTGCGTGTCCGTCAACATCTCCGCCCGGCAGTTGCGTGAAAACTCCTTTGTGGATCTGGTGCTGGACACCCTGAATGAGACCGGTCTGGCCCCCTGCTATCTTGACCTTGAATTAACCGAAAGTGCAGTGATGGCCGATTCTGAACACACGGTCCAAAAGCTGATTCAGCTGAAGCGGCTTGAAGGGCGGGGAAGCGACCCATTCTGATGACCATCGCCCCAGAAGACCAGCCGGTTGTTTTCATCCCGCCCTGTATCCAGATTCCACTCCCCGATGTGGGACAGATAATCGCCCCTATCCCCGTACACAGCAGTTATGAGCTGCTTCCAGGCAGCACGGACATGGGCGGCGGCCTTGTCGAAAATAGCGTCGTACTGCATGACTGGACCAAACGGCACATGAAGGCTTTCTACAAATTGTCCATCGACCTTGTCCAAAGCCGGATAGGCGTATCCCAGGCCAGACGCGATCAGGCTACCAAGCGGGAACAGAGTGCTGCCGTGTGCGGCACTCGCATCGGCCAGAGTGACAAACCGGGAATGCCAGGCATTGATATCCGGGGGATTTGCTGCAAACCGTCGCGGGTAAGCCGCGTGAAACATGCTGTACCACAGTGCTACGATATCCTGATCCAAATGAAATTTGTTTTCCGGGTTGCCACAGCCCTGAATACTCGTTGTAAAACGATCCGATGCGCTAATTTCTCCACAGTTCATTCTTTTAAAAACCTGGACGTCCTGGTTCATTTCACACAGCCGATGCTGCCGCTTGTTTTCTGAATAATCGCCGACCTTGGCCAGGACAACCGGATGGATCGTCACATCCGTTACGACATGGGCGCAATAGCCGAGTAGCCAGGCCAGCAGCTTGCATTTCGAACCGCCCTCGATACCCCTGACGTATTTCACGGCACTCCTGAGCATGTCTCCTGTCTGGCGATAGTGCATTGCATCTGCCCATTGCGCGGCACCGCCCTCGCCTCCCGCAAGATTGGGATAATCGGGGCTGACCGCTCCCAATTCACAAAACCTGAAGAAATCCTCAATGCCCGATTGTGTTTCAAAAGAAGGCAGGCCGATCGACTCAAAAGTCTTGGCCTGTCTAAGTTGATTTACCAGTGTGATATGGGCGTAGGGGCCTGGCATAGTAGCTCCTGCTGTAATAGTTCAATGATTTTTTATTACTCTTACGGATCGGGGCCTGTATTCATATCCGATCATGATGGACATGAAAGTTGAGCGTAGCCCCGGTTACCGAGCTTCGTCCAGTGTAGAGGAAGATAGTCAGCCAGATCCCTTGCAGGAACAGTATCAGTCCCGGATTCCAGAGATTTTCGAGTCCGGTCGCCAAATCCGGTGCGACCAGGGCTTCCCTGGAAAGCAGGAAAGCCGCGGCAATAGAATAGACCGCTCCGCTGATCCCCATGATCTGATAGACGGAAACCCTTCCCTCCCCGCGGTAGTCGGCCCTGAATGTCTCTGAAATAGACCGCCAACCCTGAGTGGTCAGGGTGGCGGTCAAAAATGCGGCGGTGTAATTGGAGGAGAGGAACATCCAGCTTGCCAGCAGACCGCAGACCGAATAGAGGACCGTTGTGACCGCCTGAATCGGAATGACCTCGACAGCCTCCATGCCACCGGCATAAGCGATTTTTTTAGTCGCTCCGAAAAAGACAAAACAGCGGCCGGTGAAGATCCGCCTGATCCAGCTTGAACTGCCTGAAAGAGGCTTGCCATAACAACAGCCGAAGCTTATGCATGCCAGACGTCCGAGCCCTTCACCGAAGGCATAGGCGACGGATATGGCGGCCCAGGCCGCCATGATCGGGATATAAAAGGAGAATGCCACCCCGGCCGTGGCGTTTATAAGCAGTATCAGCAACGGTGTAATCAGGATGCCGACGAAAACCGCCCCGCCAACCGTAAAGGTATGGGACTTTTTCTCCACGATCCGGGCCACCAGCCGTGATGCCGGAACACAGCAGGCCAGCAGGCTGGCCGCCAGCAGTGTCGATCCAAGGGTGGAAACACCAACCGTTCCCATAAGAACAAGAAAAACCATTACGGATACGAGGTAGGCATTTGCCGTCAATAGTCCATACCAGGTAAAGTTGATTCCGAGCCAGCCGGCTGGTTCCGTTTTTTTGGATGGCATCGTTGCAAAGATCTGCCATTTCTCGGCCGGCAAACGGCTGAATCCCCACCAGAAGTAAATTGACAAAAACCCTGCCGCTGAAATCAGTGCAAACGCTGCAACCATGACCGTCTCCCTAACCCGGACAAGCCGGAACCCAAAAAAATCACGCACCAAAAGCAGGCGCTTCTAAGCGACGACGCAACGCTTTAAAACCATATATCAAAGATGATTAGCCCGGGCAATCAAGGATCTCACCTTGATATCGGTTTCCACCAGTGGCCTTCCAAATCCATGGGAAAAGCGGCTCGACACCCTTGGCCGGCGCATGTTGGCGCTGATATCATCGGCAAACCGGATGCGTCCCTCCTGAAAGATGAGGATATCGGTACTGCTCCCTGGACGATAGAGACTTTTCGGCTGTCCCTTTTCCAGCAGTAGCCCCACTTCGACCGGACAGGGGGCATCATAGCCCTCCCTGCTGTAGGCCTGGGCGATATCGCCGATCATAAGGGCCACCACCTCGATCATCGCAACCAGCCCTACCCCGGTTCCGCCCGGAACATCCGTGTCTATCACGGTAACCACCCGCTTGTTCTTGGAATAGGGGGTGACGATACTGACCACAGCGGCCGGGTTGCATGAATGGTACTCTCCGTCAATGGCATAGAAATCCACAACCAGTCCGGTGACCGGGGTATGGTTGTAATGGTATTTGTCGGGAGTCAGGCGAAAAACTGCAAAATCACCACAGGAAAAGGCTGCGTGCCAGTTTGCACGGCTCTGGCCGAGCAGTTCTTCGAACGAGAAGAACTTCTCTTTCAAAAAGATCAGCGAGCTCTCCTTGAATGAGCCGATCACGACCCTGGCATCGGCCGGAGAGACAACCGCGGCGGGATCAGCCGGCATCGGTCGACATTCCTTGTAGCGTATTTTCCGCTCAAAGACCTTGCGGGCCGTGTCGAGCTGTTCGGGCGGATCGAGGCATTCCGCCAGATCGATTCCGCACTCGGCTAAAAAGGTCCGTTTTGACAGTATCGGGCGGTCGTAATTCACCAGCCCGAGAATATGGGACGACCAGCTGCTGGTCAAGAGCTTGAAAAGCCGGGTGTTGTTTTCTCGTACGCCGTGATACAGCAGTCTGACCATCCGGTCCCCGATCAACTGTTCAGTCACAATCCTGCCACTATCCCGCTCGATGTATTGGTGCTGCATTCGCCTGGTCACTCCTTTTACTGCTGGATTCATTCTTGGCCCGTTTCTCGTCGCTGTAGACGGTCAGCAGCAGGAGATTCATAAGTCGCTGCAACGTGGGAATATCAGCCTGCTCGGAAAGTATGTCCTGTTTGATCCTGTCCAGAAACAGGGTACTTCCCTGCCCCTGAAGCGTGAAGGCCAGGGCCTTGCGCAGCGGTTCATCCAGCCCGGAGCGTTCCGGGAAGTCTTTCCGGCAGGCATCGGCCAGAAATCCGTAGGCCTCGTCCATATGTCGTTGGCGGAGGGTTGTGCGGTAGTAGCTTTCAGCCGCGGTGTTGAACTCGCGCGCATCCAGCTCCATGGGCGAGGAAGCCTTCAGCTGGCCGAGAATCCCGGCCTTGAGGCGTCCGCCCGCCGAACAGCGTTCCGGATCGCCTATCCGCTGTTCCAGATCGTTTAGCGTTTTCCCCAGATCCAGCAGTTCGACCAGATCGGACCCGTCCTCCCGGATTACCCGTAGAAGTGCCTTGCGGTATTCGTGGTTATAGACCCGCAAGTAACCGGGATAACGGTGGCTTGATCGGACCTTGTCCGTTTTTTTGAGAATCTTGTTCAGAAAAGTGTTGGTCGTGTTTTTATTGACAAAGAACGTGGGTATTCCGATAGCCGCGCCAAAGATGATCTGTCTTCGTTCACTTTCCAACGAGGGGCTGTCCGGAATCTGTCCATGATCAATTCCACTGGCAATATATTTATAGGAAAGCACCGTTATCAGGGTTTGCAGGTCAGCGGCCCGTCCCATATCCTCTTCAAAATTTTCAAAGAGGCTGTAATGCCGGCCCTCGAACCCGGAAAAGCCCATTTTAGCGAACTCGCGCGACTTATAGAGCAGATAAACCGACATCTGCTCGTCAAAGACCCCCATATCGGCCAAATCCTTGCGGAGCAGATCGGTATTGCCGACAATTCCGTTCAGCGCGGGACTTTGATCGGTCGACAGCAGACAGGCCAGATAGTCAACCAGGCGAAAGTCTGGAACAAAATCGCCCTTGAGCATAAAAACCTTGCTGATTAGTTTATCCAGAGTCGCCGGACCAAAGGGGGTCAGGGGCTGTCCGAAGATCGAAAGATCGGCCTTCTTTTTCCAGCGTCGCCAGATCATCCTGAGATGGGTGTAGTCCAGTTCATGGGGCAGAAATCCAAGGGCCTTCTCGGGATGGAAATCGGTGAATGCCAGTCGGTGGGGCGCAGCGCTATAGGTTCCGACAAAGAGTGGCAGAAAATGCTCCGTGATCTTGATCGACAGATCGCCGAGTTGTTTTTCGTGGGACGCATTGAAACCTGATCCGGCATCGCCTAATGCCTGTGTCAGACGCCGGCTGCCGATGCTGATATGGGTGCCGTTGTTGGCCAGGCTTACGTTGGATAGATTGGGCAGGACCACCAGATTATTGAGAATGATTCCGGAATCACGCAGCTTGGCAACCGCATTGAGTTGGCTGCGGGAAAGGACCTGATGACAGAGTTGCATATAGCGATGCTTTGACTCGCCTTTATCCCAGCCCGAAAGGCAAGGGCTCATGAACAGTTCCCGGTAAAATGAATCGGAGACATGCTCATTCAATTCTTTCTGTCGAATCGGCGGAAGCGGTGCAAAATAGGTCATGGCGGTCTGGCCGTATTCACCCAGACCGAAGGCCTGATTGGCATACATCACCAGCAGCTGCGTCAACAGGAAACGCAGGCCGGTCTCCCGGGCGAGCGTCTTTCCCATGCCTTCTTTGGGGGTCAGGGAGACAACATTGAATGAAAAGGTTTCCGGCGATGTGTTGTCATTCAGGTAATGATCCAACAGGCGGATGCCGGTCTGCCGGATAATCTCCGGAAGGCTGTTCTGGGAGCCGATCAGATCGGCCAGGGCCAATTTGATCAGATAACTGATCGGCAGACGCAGCAGCTCTCCGCCAGTTGCATCATGAATGACAAAGCGGCCCGCATCCGCACGCTGGCCGGCGCCGGGGTTCTTCTTGTCGGCAAGGAGATCTTTCTCGAACACCTGCAGGGCATAGGGGGAAAGGCGGCTGCGTGGAAAACGGACCCAGCTGTTCTCCCAGACCTTCGAGGGGTTGTCGCCAAGAAAACGCTCCAGTTCGGCGACAACCTTTTTGGGGGTTTCGCCGGCAGCGGCATGCCTGATCATGTTTGCAAAATAGTTGGAATCCTCAATGATCAGCGGGAGGTCAACCTGCCCCTTTTCTCCCATAACCACGGCCTGCAGTTCACTCTCCGATCCCGCCGTCACATCATCCCGTGAAAACGGCAGAGTGGCCACCATATCTTCCGCTGAAGCAAAGGAAACCCCGACCTTTACCAGTGATTCGCGGGCAGATTGGTAATGCGTCACCGGTTCCGATCTGAACTCTCTCTTGACGGCTGTAAACGGATTTCTCTTTTGCCTGGGCATGGATTCCTCTTTTCTTATTCACACGCTAATAGATCGTAATCATTTTTTGTTTTCACAAAAGAACGCTGTAGCGCGACAAATTAGACAGACATTGAAGATGCGAACGGATGCGCGGATGAAGGTGAATGTGAAGGAATATTATTAAAACAGGAGAGAAGGGTTTAAATTGAAGTGCGGGTCGATTCATGTAACGTGATACTACACTATAATAATGTCGAACATGTTTACGCTTGGTAACTATTATGTAAACTCTACATCTGGAATGAGCACAACAATGTAATGTCGTCCGAGGCAATGCTTGCCCGCGCTACGGATGGTTATACATGCCTGCCGTTTTCAAACTGACATGATGCATCCCTCTTGGCGAGAAAATGCATAATATCCGTTATTCAAGATCGGTTATTGTCGTAACCTGTTCATAATATTATTCACACAATTGTAACATTCACTCATTTTTAAGTGTGGTATAAGTCAAACTTATAATGGCACTCATTCTGACAGTTTCTGCAAGCCACTCAGCCAATTCTGTGTAAACATCTGTCAACCCGGGCTGTAAATATTTCAATTTTCGCTACAGGAGGCAACAATGGGTAAAAAGGAAAAAAAGGTTCGGGCGTTACATGAAGAATTTCGGGCAATGCTCAATCTGGTCCCCAGACTGGAAGAACTGCTGAACATACACAATGAAATTGCAAACGAGTATCTCAAATACAGAAAAAACGGCGGTGATGCAATTCCCGGCATAGAGAAGCATGTGGGCGGCAAGGAACTGGAAAAAAATACTTCTTGTACTACCGAGGAAGCCGGACCAACACAAGAAACCACGAAACCGACAAAGGTTAAGGCCTCTAGAAAATCAACAAAAGTTAAAGACAATAAAAACTACGTTGACCAGCATGATGACGCTGAAGCCGTTACGTAAAGAACCATCACCAGAGTAATAGTTGCAGCTTCCGAGGAGAGTGGCGTACCGAGATTATCCTGATGCAGGCAAGTGACAAGATCAGAGCGATGACCATGGCAACCTTCTGCCACCCCAGCCCCCGTACCAGAAAGCCATGGCTTCGGTAAGAACCGTGACTATCACGGTATCAATTATGTAGGTAACCTTGACTCTCCCTTCAGTAAAAAACCATGCTATCTCCGGGTATCATCGTGACATCCTCACGGGGTCAATAGACCCCATGCATCCCTGTAGACAAGGATACGAGCGATCGCTGCCGCTTGAAGTTTACGCAAGACAGTCCCG
>CAIVVZ010000513.1 GCA_903909505.1 uncultured Desulfobacteraceae bacterium | reverse complement strand
ATGTTTTGGCAAACCGGATCATGCCGGAGGTGCTGAGCACGGAATCGGCCATATCCAGAATGGCTTTCCGGCATTCTGGATGGGCCATGAACACCGCATCCGGATGCGCTTTTCTGGCCGACAGCACGGCTTCCGGCGTCAGACGGTCATGAATCGGGCAATATCCATCCCAGGCGTGAATGATGTTGGGGGTTTGCGAAGCCGCGTAACGGGCCAGGTTCCGGTCGGGTGTCATCAGGATCTCCGGCGCATCCAGGCTGTTAACCACGGCCAGCACATTGGCGGAAGTACAGCATACGGTCGACAACGCCTTTACCGATGCCGGAGAGTTAACATAGGTCACGACCGGCATGGGGCTCAGCTCCGCCAGTTTCGCCGAAAGCGCTTCCGGCGTAATCATATCGGCCATGGGGCAGCCGGCATTCAGGCGGGGAAGCAGAACGGTTTTTTCAGGGGATAAAATGGATGCGGTCTCCGCCATGAAATGAACCCCGCAGAACACAATGACCTCCGCGTCGGTTTCGGAGGCTTTAATGCTCAGCTCCAGTGAATCCCCGCAGAGATCGGCCACATCCTGAATCTCGGGAGGCTGATAATTGTGGGCCAGCAGAATGGCCCGTCTTTCTTTCAGCAGTCTTCGAATCGTTTCCCTCACAAGCCCCCCTTCTTACCCCTCCATATTTCAACCACTTTACACCGCAGAAATCGTTGGTAGCGCCCCCGAAACTCTCCCCCCTTTACCCCTCCATTTTAACCACTTCGGCACCTTGAGGAATTGTAAACTTGAACTGAGCGTCATCCAGATTCTGCTCCATTTGAATATTGCTCAGCTCGATGCGGGTTTCATCTTCATATGAATTATAGGTGACCACCTCGACAATATCAAAGGTATCGTTTGAAACCACCAGCAGCACCGATGACAGATCATAGGATTTATCCATGGGAACCAGCTTTAAAACATATTCCTGGCTGGCGTTCCGCTTCTCCAGCGTCACATGAAATGTTTTGCGAACCGACTGGATATTGGAAAGAAAGCTGGCGCCCTTGCCGTCTCCAAAAAAAGAAGGCGCGCTGCCGACGGTCACCTGATTGTCGGCCGGCCGATGAATCCAAAGCTGTTTACCGTCCGTGACGATTTCTTGTTTGTCGGGCTTTTCATAGATCCAGCGCATCATACCCGGTCTTTTGACCACCATCGTACCGGAAGCGGTTTCCGTAATATCCATGGCCTTCAAGGTGGAGGTCTGGAAAAAACGGGCTGAAAACCCGGGGGCTGAATACCGGCTTTCCAGGCGTTTCAGAATGTCATCCAAGGAAAGCCCGGAAGGCTTTACGGAAGATGCCGAAGTCTGAACCTCGAGTTCCTTGGAAAACCCCGACAGGCTGAAAGCCAGGATAAACACCGCTGATAGAAAAAATAACCGCTTATTTTTCATAAGTTCCTATTCCTGTTGATGTGAAAGCGGACGATGGGCAGTCGGTCGAAGGAATCCGGCAATCGTCTTCCAGCGCCCTCGCCTCCGGCATCGGAGCCTTTGGCTTTCATACCTGTTCCTAAGATCAAAGCCATATTAAAGTGTTTATTTTATACACAGCAGGCAAAGAATACAAGGATTTTATGGAATCTGAAAGTCGAGCCGGATCTGATTCGCACGGAAAGGAATTGGCGGGAAGAAGACGGTTTTTGTACGGCCAGAGGAGCGAAGAAGCAGTTCACGGAATTCCGTGAACTGCTTCTTTCAGCGACAGGGTTTCAATAAGGTGGTGGCGGGGGATTTCCGTAATAGGGCATCGGCGCATAACCCGGCGGCGGGGGCGGCGGCAGATAACGAACTCTTCTTGTTTCGCGCACGGAACCCGGAATCTGATTTCCTTTTGAGTACATGCACTGCTGATAGGCGATGTCATAGCGCCTCTGGACTTCATATCCGGACGCACGGGCAGGTTCGCTCGCCCCGGCAGCCCCGACGGCCAGTCCGCCCGCGGCCCCGATTGCGGCGCCGGCGCCGACATGGCCGGAAGCAGCGCCGATCGCAGCTCCCAGGCCCGTTCCCACCAGTGTTCCGATCGCTGCGCCGCTAGCCAGGTTCTGATTAACGGTGTCATTTGCACGCCATCCCGCCTGAACCTCGGCCCATTCCCTGCAAGCGGAATCATCCACGCGGAATGCATCAAAGGACTTGCCCGGACCCGGCATTACCGCAACGCTTGGGCCCGGAGGTATCGTCGCACATCCACTTACCGCGATTACAGCCAAAATTATCAAAAATTTTCGTATCCGGTTCATTGTTCATCTCCTTTGCAATCAGTTCGGGGGAGCTGTCTCCGGGTTTGTTTCCGGTACCACTTTCATCCATCCGCCCGGACAATTCTGGATATACGGGTAATACCCTCTTGGATTTTCACAGTAGTACCAGTAATAAGGTTCCTCCTGCTGCGGCTGCACATATACCGGGGCCTGCTGGACAACCACGGGCGGCGCCGGATAATAACCGTAAGGATACAATGGCGGCCCCACCACGATCGGCACTCTCCAATATAT
>CAIVVZ010000512.1 GCA_903909505.1 uncultured Desulfobacteraceae bacterium | reverse complement strand
TGTCTGGGCAACCGGGATGGATGGAACGAACCTTTCCCATCCCTTTACGCCGGCGCTTATCGGCAAGAACATGATGGAACTGAAGGATGCCGACGGCAAGATGTTCGTCAAGGAACGGATCGAGATTGCCAAGACCAAGGGGAGCGGAACGATCGAGTATCGTTGGACCAACCCCCAGAGCAAAAAGGTGGAGAAGAAAGAGGCCTATTTTGAGGTTGTTCCCGGCATGGATCTCATCATCAACTGTGGTTACTATAAGTAGAGAGAGCCATATCGGATAGACTGAAATTCCGGCGATGTGGCGGCCTCACCCAACGCCGAAACCATCGTGATGCCGGCCGATATCCTGAAATCCGTTCAGGGGCTGCTGGGGGGAAAGTAAAAAAAGGAAAAGGGGAATGGGTGAGGCCTCTTATTCTTTTGCCTGCCTGCCGTCTGCGTGGTTTTTTTTCCCATACCAGTCAATCTGCCGGCAAATTCCCCGGATGATACTGACTTCCCCGGCTTTCAGTTGCAGGCGGGTAAAAAAACGCCGGATTTTGTTCATCCAGTAGTCCGGGTTTTCCGGGTTGATGTAGTTGATCCGGACCAGAATATCCCTAAGCTGGTCGTACATGCCATCCAGTTCATGGCGTGTGGCCAGCCGAGGGGTGTTCGGCTCCGTCAAAGGCCCGCCCCCGCCCGCCGTATATAGCTCGTAACAGATGACCATGACGGCCTGGGCCAGATTCAGTGAAGAAAATTCGTCGGTAGGAATATTGACCAGTTCATGGCAGAGGCGAAGGTCTTCATTGGAAAGCCCCCGGTCTTCGGGTCCGAAAACAATGGCAATGGTGTTCTCCCGGGAGAGGGATACCAGCCGGCCGGCAATTCGGGAAGGGGATTGAACCACTTCCCGCTCCCCGCCCAAACGTGCGGTGGTTCCCACGACCATGTGAAACGGGGACAGGGCCGCCCGCAGATCCTGAGCGATCCGAATCTCTTGAACAACATCAGCAGCCACGTGGGTTGCCATTTTGAGTACCCGGGAAAGCTCATAATTTTCCGGTTCAACGACGATCATGCGACGAATACCCATGTTCCGCATGGCCCTGGCAGCCGCCCCGATATTTTCCGGAAAACGGGGCCGCTGCAGGACAATGGTGATATGGTCCAAGCAGATGCGTTCGGTGGATGATTTCACTTCACAATTTCAAAGCTGTTAAAGAAATAGCCGATCTCAAAAGCCGCGGATTCCGGGGCGTCCGAGCCATGAACCACATTTTTTTCAATATCCGTCGCATACTCCCTGCGGATGGTTCCTTCGGCGGCATTTTTGAAATTGGTTGCGCCCATCAGATCCCGGTATATTGAAATAGCGTTTTCTCCTTCAAGAACCATCACCACCACAGGCCCGGAACACATGAAATCCGTCAGGCTGGCAAAAAAAGGCCTTTCCCTGTGAACGGCGTAAAACCCTTCCACCTGAGCCCGGGACATGTGCAGCATTTTCATGGCGATGATTTTCAGTCCGGATTTTTCCAGCTTCTTAATCACTTTGCCGATAAGTTTACGGGAAACCCCATCGGGTTTAATTATAGATAATGTACGTTGCATGATTAGATCCTTTCAAATGGTTTGGGTTAGATAGGGGTCAGGAATCAGGTGTAAGGGCTCTGAAGTTTAGGATCCTTTGGCCCTTTACCTGCTCCTAAGATAGATTGAGACTTTTTTTGATGTTAAGGATGCGATTGCGGGCATGATCGGGGTCCCGGATACCGGATAACGCCAGAAGGTTTTTGGATGCATCATCCGGAGATTCTTTCCGGTTGGCCAGAACCATGCGATACCAGTGGGGCAGGTCGTCATAATAGGCGTCCGTCAGCGCAACCGATTGCTTCCGGCAGATCTCGGACTGGTCGGGCGGGAGCTGAAAAATATTTTCGTTGGACAGCTTGAGCTCATGGTGACGAATACTTTCCGTAATCTGATCTTTGATCCGCTGATAGCGTCCGATCGGCAACAGCCAGAACCGAAAAACAATATATCCCGTGGCGCCCAGACTGAAGCCGATCAGGGCTGCGATAATGATGTTGTTCATGATATTCCCTGTGGGGCGAATTTCTCTTTCAAACGCTGATATACGGTTAATGAAATACTGCGGGTATTTTCACGGCTGCCGCTGTTGTCGATGATGATTGTGGCGTGCTGTTTTTTTTCTTCGATGGGCATCTGGGACCGAATGCGTGCCAGGGCTTGTGCCCGCGTCAGCGCATCTCGAATCATCAGCCTCTGAATCTGAACCGGCTCCGGAACATAGACCACGATGATATCTGAAAGGCCGGTGTCCATGCCGGATTCGATCAGAAGCGGCACATCCAGAATCACGACTGAACCGTGCTGTTTTTTTTCAATTTCAGCCAGGCGGGTAGCGGTTTCCGAAATAACCCTCGGGTGGACGATCCGGTTCAGGATCTGCTTTTGAGCCGGGTCATTGAAGATGATGTCTCCCAGAAGGATGCGATTGATTCCTCCATCCGGCAGCAGAATCGATTGGCCAAAGGTGTTGACGATTTCCCGCCAAGCCGGTCGGTCTTTCTGAACCACTTCGCGGGCGAATTTATCCGCATCCACAATGATGGCGCCGGCATCTTCCAGAAAGGCGGATACCGTTGATTTCCCGGATGCGATGCCGCCGGTAAGCCCTGCAATGACCAAGATCCTCTCCCGCTTATTGCAGCAATGCGATTATCTTGGATCTGATGGTATCTGAACACATTCCCTGATTCGGGATCTGCTCACAGAGCCCGCCGCAGCCTTCTTTACTGGTTCCCATGCAGGCGTATCGGGGATGATAGCCCCGTTCCAGAAGCCAGGTCCCCATTCGGGACCCAAGGCCTGTTTTTGTATTTTGCGTTTCAACCGTGAGGACAGCCTTGCTTGGGCCGATAATTTTCAGCATGTCCTCATCAATTACATTCAGGGTGGCTTTATTGACAACGCCGATGGACAAGCCCTGGGTTTTGAGCTCCTCGACAATGTCCAGGCACCGATACAGCATTTCGCCGTAGGTGACAATGTACCCATCGCTGCCTTCGCGGATCAGATCGTCTTTTCCGGGGATAAACATATACCCTTCACCATAAAATCGCTGTCCGTCGGTTTTTAAAATAAAAGGAGTTCCGGAGCGGGTTGAAAAAATAAAGCGAAGCCCCCTGTCAAAAAATACGGAGGAAAGAATGGCTTCTAACTGATGGCTGTCCGCGGGATAATACAGTCGGGTGGTATCATTTTCCAGCAGACCGTTGTCGGCAAAAAAAATGTTGATGCCGAAATGACAGGTATTATCCGCCATATCGTCCACGCCGGCATGGGAAAAATGCGCCAGCACATTGGCCTGGTTCAGTCTGGCCATGGTGATTTCGGAAATCACCATCTCCAGAAATGCGGAAAATGTGGCAAATATGCCTTGTTTGCCAGCTGTGGCGCCGAATCCGGCTGCCACGGAAAAATTGTTCCGTTCCATGATGCCGCCATGGACATAGACTTCCGGATAGGCTTTCCGAATATGGTGAAGGCCGCAGGACCCTTCCAGATCGGAATCCACGACAATTACCCGCTCTTTTCTGTCCGGCATGCCTTTTAGAATCTCGCAGATATATTTGCCGAAATCATCCCTGTTTTTGGCCTGTTCAGGGGTGCTGCCCTTGTACGGCGCTGTTTTTGGCTTGGGTATAGGGGTCTCCAGAATCTTTACGGCGTCGTCATACCCATTTCGCTTGAGATATGAAATGGCAAAATTTACCGGAATCACATCATGCCCCTTGGGCAGTCCTTCAATGCCGTCAACCCCCGGGGCCATTTTGCGGCGGTTGACCAGGGCATACGGGCCGCTGGTGGTCAGCGCTTTCCGGATTCTCTGAAACAGGGCATCCATGTCTTCCCCGTTTCCGGCATCAACGGAAAGACCGTGACCTTTCAGGGTTTTTTCAACATCAAAGCCCTTCATGTATTGGCTGGGATGTCCGGCAATGGTCACGTCATTGTCGTCTATCAGCAGTTTTACATTCAGTCCCTGGGCTACGGCATAGCGGGCGGCTTCGGCATCCCCGCCTTCCTGCTGGGATCCGTCGCTGCCGAACAGGATGACCGATTTGCCGGAATTGGCCGCGGCAATGCCGTTGACATAACTCCACATATGGCCCAGTCTGCCGGAGCTGAAGAAAATCCCCATGTCATCATGACGTTCGGGGTGGCCATAGAGCCCTTTATCAAATTCCCGGTAATGCAGAAGCGATTCCGGAGGCATGAACCCGTTTAGAGCAGCCATCATATACTGAATAGCCACCCGATGGCCGGCTTCGTCAAAAAAAACCGGATAAACGGACTCGCTGCCCTTGATGAAGCCGTCAATCATCAGCAATTCCGGAACAATGTCAAAAGCGCCGCCGGTATGGCCCCCCAGACCCTTGGCATTGGCATAAGCCGTAAAGAAAACAATGCTGTCTCTGACGAGTTTAATGTTTCGGCCAAGCTGCTCTTTTTGATCCGGAAGCAGTTGAGGCTGGGAAAGAGAAAAACGAACAGGGGTATAATGGTCAAGCGCAATCGGAAACTTCATGGATTCTGTCCTTTAATCAAGGGAATTGTATGAAACTTGCAAGTTGTTAGCATTATGAACTTTTTTGCTGCCACGTTGGCATCACTCCGGCGGGTCCCTTTTGATAAAAAAAATCGAATCTTCGATAGATAGGCTTCGGGACGTTTTGATATTGTGGATATCCAGGGTATTGAACACGAACTGATTGTTTTGAATTTCCATACGCAGGGCATCCGTTCGGTCGGCTGGAACCGGCGAAGGGGCGATGTGTCCGGCGGTTAATGTATCCAGGTGGGTAATGCGCTGAACGATTTCCGCGGCAACCTTGTCGATCACAGCCATACGGCTGGTTTCCGGTGATATTCTGATAGCCGGATCCGAACCGGAATCCGCATTCTGAGTGACGGTTCCGGCTTTGAAAAGCTGAACGCTATAGGCGTTCAGGACATTGTGGATTTGATAAGCGGGAATGTGCATGATTGTATAGAATCCATTAATAGTGAAGCATGATGAACTCGTAAAAAGTCAAAATTGGGATGGCAAAGTAAAAAATTCAAGATCAAGACGAGCGAATCCTGAGAACCGGCGTTCCGCCTGCCGTACGACACTGCCGCAATGACGAAGGAAGAAGCTCAACGCAGATATTGAATTTTTTACGCCAAAAGATCTTCTGGCATCAGACCCCGTATAAACTTCAAATGACTCTCAAAGGCAATCTCCGGCAAGTTGCCGGGGGGAAAATACGCAGCGTCGGAAGCATCATCACCTGCAATAAGGTTCCCGGAGTATTCCGTGACCCAGTAACCCACCAGCAGGACCGAATCGTACAACCGGCTGGGGTTGGTCGTAACGCCCAGAAGTTTATGAATCCGGCCCGTCAGTCCGGTTTCTTCGAAAAGCTCTCTGAGTGCGGCGCTTTCCGGAGACTCACCCAGTTCAATGAATCCGCCGGGAAGACACCACAGCCCTTTTTGAGGGTCAACGCTTCTTTGAACCAGAAGAACCCTCCCCTGGTCGTCAGTTACAACCAGGCATGCCGCCGGGATCGGATTTTCATAAATGGGATCATTGCAATGGCCGCAGAACAGCCGGTCCCGGTTTTCATAAAATTTTTTACTCAGTCGCAAGCCGCAATACGGACAAAACAGTTTTTTTTGCATCAGGTATTCGTATATATTCGATATTCTGTTTTTTTGGCCAATCAATACATCAATCTGTTCCTGAATCTCTGCTCTTTCAGGATGTTGGAGCCAAGTTTCCCATTCCTTTTCCGACCGCCATGAACTGATGACCAGAAATTCCTTAGGACTATTTTTATGCAACTATAGGAAACTACCCGTCATTGTGTCAAGTAAAAACCCGGAATTCGCCCGTATGAATGATGACTCATTCATTAAATCAGGAGTCCTTTTGTTTAATCTTATATTTTTGCTTGACTATTGAAAGGCTGTTTTGATAAATGAATGAATATTCATTCATGAACTTGTCGGAATCGTAAGGAGGCAGTTATCAGTACCCGAGACAAAAATAATGACAAATACCAACGCATCCTCGAAGCAGCGGTCAAGGTATTTGCCGAACTGGGATTCTATCAATCCACCATCTCCCAGATCGCCAGAGAAGCAGGTGTGGCGGATGGGACCATTTATCTCTATTTTAAAAACAAGGATGATATCCTGGTTCAGTTTTTTTCCTACAAGGCCAAGCAGGTATTTGATCTGTTTCGAGAAGAAGTGTCAATAGCGGACAATGCGGTTGAAAAGCTTCGAAATCTAGTCCGCAGGCATCTGGAAGAATTTCAGCGCGATAAAAACATGGCCATTGTCTATCAGGCTGAAACGCATCAGAACAGCCGATCCGCGGAGCCTCAGATTCGTGAAATGTCCAAGATGTATCTGGATATCGTATCTGAGATTGTGGAGCAGGGCCAGGCGGACGGCAGCATGAGAAAGGATCTTTACCTCAGCCTGGTCAAACGCTTTATCGTGGGAGCCGTGGATGAAACCATCAATAACTGGCTGCATTCCGGTGGTAAATACGATCTGGTCTCCATGGCGGATCCGTTAATTGATTTGTTTATCAGGGGCATCGGCAATACCCAATAACCGCATTGGCCTCTCGGTCATTGCCCGTGCATGAAAGATACGATCACACAATTTTATTTTTATCATTTCCTATAACCCCCCATAAGGAGGTACTACCTATGGCACAGCCTATTGCAGATCGAAGAGATGTGGATTTTGTTCTGTTTGAACAGCTTCATGTAGAAGAGCTCAGTAAATATGAAAAATTTGCTGACTTTAACAAAAAAACGGTTGATTTGATCATATCCGAAGCCAGAAACCTGGCCATCAAGGAAGTGCTTCCCACCCAGAAAATCGGAGATGAAGAAGGCTGTAAACTGGAAAATGGGGTGGTTACCGTGCCGGAATCCTTTCATCGGGTGTATGATCTGATCAAAGCCGGTGAATGGGTGGCGATGCCGGAAGACCCGGAGTGGGGTGGGCAGGGAATGCCCCGAACCGTTTCTCTGGCTGCCAGTGATTATCTGGTTGGCGGAAACTTTGCTTTTATGATGTATCCCGGATTGACCCATGGCGCCGGCAAACTGGTTGAGGAATTCGGGACCGAAAAGCAGAAAAAACTGTTTCTGAAAAAAATGTACACCGGCGAATGGGCGGGAACCATGCTCCTGACCGAGCCTGAGGCCGGATCCGATGTGGGTGCGCTGACCACGACTGCGGTCAAAAATGATGACGGCACCTATTCGATTACCGGCGCCAAGATATTTATCTCCGGCGGTGAGCACAACCTGGCGGATAACATCATTCATCCGGTTCTGGCGCGTATTGTCGGCGCACCTGCCGGCACCAAAGGCATATCGCTGTTCCTGGTGCCCAAAGTCTGGGTCAATGACGATGGCAGCATGGGAGAATTCAATGACGTGGTCTGCACGGGCATTGAGGAGAAAATGGGGATTCACGGCAATTCCACCTGTTCCCTGACCCTTGGCGGAAAGGGAAAATGCCGGGGAACGCTTCTTGGCGAAGAGAACAAGGGCATGAAGGCCATGTTTCTGATGATGAACGAAGCCCGCCTGCTTGTGGGGCTTCAGGGTTTCAGTTGCGCCTCTTCCGCCTACATGAATGCCTTGAACTATGCCAGAGAAAGAAAACAGGGCAAGAACCTGCTTCAGTCCATGAATGAGAATGCGCCATCGGTGCCGATCATTCAGCACCCGGATGTCCGGCGCCAGCTCATGATCATGAAATCCTATGTGGAAGGCATGAGAAGCATCCTGTACTACGTGGGGCACTGTTCGGACAAGCTCGTCGTCACGGACGATGAAAATGAAAAAGCCAAATATCATGGACTGATAGAGATCCTGACCCCGATTGCCAAGGGGTATATCACCGACAAAGCCTTTGAAGTCTGTAGCCACGGCGTTCAGGTTTACGGCGGTTACGGCTATATCAAGGAATATCCGATGGAGCAGCTCATGCGGGACTGCCGCATCACCATGATCTATGAGGGCACCAACGGCATTCAGGCCATGGACCTTCTGGGCAGAAAGCTGGGAATGAAAAAAGGAAAACCGGTCATGGATCTTTTCGGCGAAATGCAGAAAACCATTGCCGCGGCAAAGGGAATTACGGGCATCGAAGCATACGCTGTAAAACTGGAAGCCGCGGTTAACAAGCTTGGCGAGGTTGCCATGCATCTGGGCGCAACGGCCATGTCTCCCCAGGTTATGACCGCCTTTGCCCATGCGCATCCCTTCCTTGAGGTCGCCGGCGATGTGGTAATGGCATGGATGCTGCTGTGGCGGGCATCGATTGCCGCGCCGCTTCTGGAAAAACTGGCCGGGGGCTTTGACCCCGAAGCCCGCCGGACCGCGGCCGAAAAGAACAAGAATGCGGCGTTCTATGAAGGTCAGGTCAGAGGCGCCGAATATTTCATTCAGTCGGTTCTGCCCGTAACCTACGGAAAGATGAAGGCCATCATGAACTCCTGCGGTGCCGCAGTGGAAATTCCCGAAGCGTCTTTTGGGGGATGATGGAAGGCGGGTAAGAAGCCAGATGACGGATGAAGGAAATGGCCAGAGGTTGAAGGTGTGACCCTCGGGCAAAGGGGCGATTTGAAAGAATCGCCCCTTTTTTCTGACGTACTATCCTTTTTTTAGTGTTTCCGTTCGCAGGTCCTTCTTCAGCACCTTACCGACATTGGTTTTAGGCAAATCGGCCCGGAATTCAATGCTGGTCGGCAGCTTGTATGCAGCCAGGTTTCCCTTGCAGTATTCGATCAGTTCATTTTCAGTTGCGGTTTGTCCGCTTTTTAATACCACAAAGACCTTGACGCTTTCTCCCCGCGTGGGATGGGGAATACCGATGACCGTTGCTTCCTGAACCTTGGGATGGCTGAAAAGCACTTCTTCAACATCCCGTGGATACACGTTGTAGCCCCCGCAGATAATCATGTCTTTTTTCCGGTCCACGATGAAGAAATAGCCGTCCGTATCCATCATGGCAATATCTCCGGTGTGCAGCCAGCCGTCGGTAATGGTCTGAGCGGTTTCATCGGGTTTGTTCAGATAGCCTCTCATGACCTGGGGACCGCGAACAATCAGCTCTCCGGTTTCTCCCACCGGCATGTCGGTGGTGCCGGAAATCAGATCGACGATCCTGGATTCCGTGCAGGGAATAGGAAGACCGATACTTCCCACTTTGCGCTTGCTGCCGGCAAAGGGGTTGATGTGGGTGACCGGCGTGGATTCGGTCATGCCGAAGCCTTCGACAATCACGGCCCCGGTTTTTTTCTCAAAATCCTTAATGACTTCGACCGGCAGGGGAGCACTTCCGGAAAAACATCCCTTGATGGAAGTCATGTCGGTTTTTTGCATCAGCGGATGGTTCAGCATGCCGATATACATGGTGGGAACCAGGGGGGCAAATGTGGGTTTGAATTTGCCGATGGTCTCAAGCAGGGGTTCGGGTTGGGGTTTGGGAACCAGAATATCCCCCCATCCCATGTAGATGGCAAGATTCATGGCAACCGAGAGACCGAAAACATGAAAGAAAGGAAGTGCGCCCAGCATCATTTCCTGGCCTTTGTTAAAACCGGGAAACCAGGATTGCAATTGCTGAACCTGGCGGCTGAGGTTGCCGTGTGTCAGGATGACGCCCTTTGAAACGCCGGTTGTTCCGCCCGTGTACTGATACATGGCGACATCATCAAAGGAAAGATTCACGCCGGAAGAATCCGGCTTAGCCGTTGAAAGCACTTCCTTCCATTTATGGACATTCGGGGCGGATTTGACATCCGCGGCCAGTTTTTTCTTTTTACCGACCAGGGGAAAGAGAAGGTTTTTCGGAAAAGGCAGGTAATCGCCAATGGAGGTGTAAACGATGTGCCGGATGGCGGTTTGGGGCCTGATGTCAATCATCCGGTTGCCCAGAAGATCCAGGGTAATCAAGAGCTTTGATCCGGAATCATTGAACTGGTGCAGCAGTTCCCGGTCCGAATACAGCGGGTTGTTCATGACGGCAATGGCGCCGATTTTCAATGTGGCATAATAGCCTACCACACAGGGGATGACATTGGGCAGCAGGATGGCAACGCTGTCGCCTTTTTGAATTCCGAAACCGGAAAGGCAGGTGCTGAAACGGTTCACCATGTCATTGAGTTCGCGGAAAGACACCTTGAATCCTTGAAAGAGAAGCGCCGTATGATCGGGAAATTCTTTGGCGGAGCGTTCCAGAAATGCGGGGATGCAGGTTTCTTCAAATTGAATGGTTTCGGGAATCCCTTTTTCATAATGTTTCAACCACGGTTTGTCCATATAGCCGACTGATGCTGTCACAAAAACCTCCTTTTCCTACAAGCTGGATACCACAAAATGATGTGGTTGTTAAATAATAATGAATTCAAAATACATAATTAATTCTAATGGGTTATTAAAAACCGCCGGATTCAGTACAAGCGATGCCGACGGGCTTTTTTTAAAGTCATCAATTAATCATTGAAATACTCTCCATTATCAGATATTGATTCTGAGCGAACGTTCAGAAACGATAAATTTTACTTGACGAAAGTGGAATTCTTGATTAAATGAATGAATACTCATTCATTATTTTGGTAAAGAAAGCCTTTTAGAAACATTCATCATGACAAAAAATAAATAATACAATTGAAGGGAGAATGAAAGTAAAAAATGGAAACCGCTTTAATCTCTCCGGCTAAGGCATGGGTGCTTGGATTTATTCCCACGATGTTTTTTTCAATCATCATTCCGATCATCGGGGTGGCCTGCTTTACCTATATCATTGCCAAACGCATAGCGCCGCTGGTTCGCTCCAAACCCGATCCCCGTTTGAACAATATCAAAGACAGGCTGGCGGGCATGTTCAAATTCGCTTTTGCCCAGTATCGTCAGCCCCGGTACATGATGGCAGGGGTGCTTCACATCGTCCTGTTTGCAGGATTCATGATCCTGTCGCTTCGCTCCATCACCCTGGTGATTTTGGGGCTCAAAGACGGGTTCGTCCTGCCGGGTTTGGGCGGAGCGGTCGGACACGTTTACGGAGTTCTGAAGGATATTGCCGCCACGGCGGTGTTTCTAGCCTGCTTGGTGGGCATGGTTCGAAGGGGTGTTTTCCGGCCCGAGCGCTATGATGTTCCCAAGAAATACGGCAAGGACCATACGTCCGAAGCCGTGTTTGTGCTGATGTTGATCACGGGCCTGGTGACCTGCGACATGATTTTTGAGGGGACCCAGGCCGCCGCCCAGATCCAGAAAGGCTTGCCCGCCGAATTTCTGCTGCCGGGAATGGGCGCATGGATGGCAGCCGGCATCCTGAGCGGAACAGGCCTTCCAACACTGCAGAATCTCCATCTCAGCGCTTTTTTTCTGCATAATCTGATTTTCTTTTTCTTTCTGTGTTTTCTGCCGCTGGGAAAACATTTTCATGTTATCACCTCGATTCCCAACGTATTTTTCATGAAGCTGAAAAAAGGTGCGATCAAGCCGGTTCAGTGGGGCGTGGACGAAAACAAGCTGGATGAGCTCAAATCCTTTGGTGTCAAGAAATTTGAGGATTTTACCTGGAAACACATGCTGGATTTTTATTCCTGTGCTGATTGTGGCAGATGCTCGGATCAGTGTCCGGCCAATGCTGTAAAACGCCCGCTGTCCCCGCGGTTCATTTCCATCAAGTGCCGGGATTATGCCTTCAAGAATTATCCCATTCGCGGGGAAATGACGCCCAAGGATGAACACCTGATCGGCACGATATTAAGTGAGGATGAAATCTGGTCCTGCACCACCTGCGGCGCCTGCGAGGCCGAATGTCCGATTTTTATCGAATACATCGACAAGATTGTGGACTTGCGGCGGGGCATGGTGGATGAAGGGCTGGTGCCGCAATCGCTTCAAAAGCCCCTGAAAGCTCTGGAAAAACGGGGAAATCCCTGGGGCAAGATGGAGAAAAAACGGGCCGAATGGACCAAAACCCTGCCGGAAACCTGTGATGTCAAACTTTTTGAAAACGGTGATGAAGCCCAGACCCTGTATTTTGTGGACAGCATTACCTCATACGATGACCGCATGCAGAACATCGCCCGGGCAACCGCCTGTCTGTTGAGTGCTATGGGTGAGGATTTCGGGATTCTGGGAAAAGACGAGAAAGACAGCGGCAATGAGATCCGGCGCTTCGGTGAGGAAATGCTGTTTCAGGATATCAAATCCCATAACACCGAAGCCATTCTGGGCACAGGGGTCACGAAAATCATTACCGCCGATCCCCATGCCTTCAACACCCTGAAAAATGAATACACGGGACTGCCGCCGGTCGAGCATATCAGCCAGACTTTGACCCGAAGCATCAAGGATGGTAAGATTCGCCTCAAGCCCGTTGAGGATGAAACCAAAGTCTATACCTACCATGATCCCTGCTATTTGGGCAGACATAACGGCATTTATGAAGATCCCCGTGAGGCGCTGGATGCCATTCCGGGGTTAAAGCGCGTGGACATGCTGAAAAGCCGGGATCGGTCGTTTTGCTGTGGCGGCGGCGGACTGATGCTGTTTTACGAGCCTGAAGAAGAACAGCGAATGGGCGTGCTGCGGGTCCAGATGGCCAGCAAGGCCGGTGCAAACGTTATTGTGACCGCCTGTCCGTTCTGCCTGGTGAATATGGAAGATGCCATCAAGGTCGCCGGACTGGAAGGAAAAATGGAAGCCATTGATTTGTGCGAACTGATCGAGCGGCATCTGCAAACAGCATAAACTGTAATCGATGAGATAAAAAATAAGTTAACATTTAGCGCGGAGGAAAAGCATGGAAATTTTGGTATGCGTGAAGAGAGTACCAGATACTGCTGAAAATGAAATCGTGGTCAACAGCAAGGGTACGGACATTGAACGGGGAGATCTGGTGTACTCGGTCAATGAATGGGATAATTACGCGGTTGAAGAAGCCATTCAGATTCGGGACAATGTCGGCGGAAGCGTCACCGTGGTAACGGTTGGGGATGGGGATGCCGAGGAGATTCTGCGGCGTGAAATGGCGATGGGCGCGGACAAGGGCGTTCTGTTGTCCGACGATGCGTTCAACGGCTCCGATGGTAAGGGCATTGCCGCTATTTTGAAGGCGGAGATCGCAAAGGGTAAATACGACTTGATTTTAACCGGAGCCCAGGCGGATGACGGCGCGGCCCAGGTCGGCGGTATGCTGGCGGCCATGCTCGATATGCCGTATGCCTCCCTGGTCAACAAGATTGAAATCATCAGCGACAAGGTCATCAAAGTCGGTCGTGAAATCGAGGGCGGTAACCAGGAAATGAGCGAGATCGATCTGCCTTGCGTGCTTTCCATTCAGACCGGCATCAATGAACCCCGCTATGTCGGGATCCGGGGGATTCGAAAAGTGGCGTCCGTCGAGATTCCGGTTCATGGCTCGGCAGATCTGGGAATTGCCGCAGGATCTGTCGGCGCTGCCGGCGCAAAGGTCAAACGGGTGGATTATTTTGTACCGCCCATGGGCGAGGGCGCTGAAATGCTGGAAGGCAGCTCCGATGAGATTGCTGAAAAACTGATTGAACTCTTGAAGTCCAAAGGAGGGATCAAATAATGACGCAACAGATTTTTGCCTATATATCCCATAAAAATGGAACCGCCGATGATTCCGCCTTCGAGCTGATCGTGGCAGCCAAAAAAATTGATCCGTCTGTTGCCGTCACCGCAATCGTCTGCGGTGCGGGCGCGGAACTGGACGCAGTCTGTACGGCGATGACCGGGGTGTATCCCGAGGTATGGAAAGTTACCAACCCGGCCCTGGCCTATCCCAATGCGGAAATTCTCCGCGGGGTTCTGGTCAACATCCTTCCCGCCGGCGCCATCACGCTGGTTCCAAACGATACCTTCGGCATGGATCTTTCCCCGGGGCTGTCCATTAAACTGAATGCGGCCTTTGTTCCGGATGTTGTGGCTATCGAAGGCATTGACGGCGCCAATTTGAAAGCCATTCGCCAGGAATTCGGCGGTCAGGTCAGCACCCATATTCTTTGCGATATCTCCGCGGGCGTTGTGATGAATGTGCGTTCGGGGTGTTTTCTCTCCGATGACAGCAAGGCTTCCGGCGCCGTGGTGGATAAATCCGGCCAGGCTGGCGACTGCAAGGCCAAACGCCGGTTTCTTGAAGTTGTGGCAGCCGAAGTGGGAGATGTG
>CAIVVZ010000511.1 GCA_903909505.1 uncultured Desulfobacteraceae bacterium | reverse complement strand
GGTTAAAGCTTATAGGCTGGTGTTTGATTATTGCACTGATATTTTGGAAACTTAACATTTCACAAAATTACAGTCCCGAAAACTTTATAAATTTTCAGTTAAATCCATAGTTGGAAACAACCCAGTAGTTATTTCCATCGGTGGAAAGCACAAGGCTGTATATTAAATCCACCCATATATGATTAATTCCATCCGGAAATAGAACATAAGGAATATGGATTGATAAATCACTGGATAGTGTTGATGCAGCACAGGAAAAAGAAGGATTGTTTATAATAACAACATTTGTCAATTTAAAAGGAATTAATGTCGGATACGTCGGATTGAACTCATAAACAAAATCCGCCCAAAAAGATAGGGCCTCCAACATTGAATTGACATAGGAAATATAGGGTAAATTGAGCAATAAATTTCCATCTAAAGTTGCTACACACGCTGCTGGCTTCGTCACTTTCTGTGACAGGCGATTACCCGATGCATCATAAGTGTATTCAATTTTACCGACATTTTCATACTGAACTTCTACCAGGCGGCTCAGACTGTCATATTTATAACTTACATTTGTTGCCTGTGCATTCTCGATACAGAAGAAAGACAGAATCGTCACGGCTATGATCAATCCCTTTTTTACCATGTTGAACCTCCATGAAAGGCTTTCCAATTATTGTTGCTTTTCTTTTTTCACAAACGAATGTCATTACCATTTGCTTGGATTTCGCACTTTGATAATTCTTCTTCAGCAACCTGATTGGGTTCACAATTATTGTCAGTTTCAGTTAGCCGACGGCGAAGACTAATATAATATTATCCATTTTTCTGATGGTAGAATTTAAATATTGGCATAATCGGTCAGAAAGCGCTGCATATTTCGTTAAACTTCTGCGTTTTCGGTTCTTAGAAGCAGATGAAAATGATCGGAATCAGGGTCCATACAAAACATGCAGTTTAGGTATCATCGATAATCGCAGATAAACGGTACAGGAAATTATCCCGTTCAGTATCAGCTGAAAAATCTTTCGGCGTTCAATGTCTCTCACGATAATATGATGCAAGGCTCCAGGCGCACTATTCGTCCTTTCCTTGACATAGCCTCTCTTGCATAACACCAATTTCAATTATAACATTTATATTTATGTCCATCTCATTCCTCAGTCTGAAAAACTGTACACTCGGCAAAATTGCTCAAAATTTTTCTCTTTAGCGTAAATTTTGCTGTAAAATATTTACAATAGAACCCATTGTGTTAGCTGTAGGTGAAGCTGCTATACTGTGACCGACTGCTTGATACGCTAAAGCAAGTTTCCAAGTATTCTGTATAATTTCTCTTCCTATTGGTGTAGCTGCCAAAGCATTTACTGTCGCATTTATGTCTATGCCGGGTCTTTCTAAAAGAGTTTTTATAAGCTGATCTGCTGCTTGGCGCATTCCGAAGCCCATATTTTCTACATCATTTGCAATCTTTGCAGCGGGCATACATGTACTTACTATAACGGGATTTATCGGACTAATTAACTCCGGCAGAATAAGTACCGCCCCAATGGCCACGACCGTGACGGCTGCACTGGCGGCTACAAGCACAATTTTCTCATTTGAGCTCATTTTCTGCACTGATGCATTTAATCTCTCCCAGCCTCCGCCTCCATCCGTAGGCAATAACCCTTCAGGATCAATCCTCTCCACCGGATTATTCCCCACATACGCATACAGGTTTATTCCCCCAGCAAACCCTATCGGGTCTCTCTGTATGAATTTCCCTGTATTGGCGTCATAATACCGGTTCTTCATGTAGTAGATGCCGTTTCCTTCATCCATAACCCCGAATGCTCCTACGTAGGTAAAAGGATTCCTTACCATGCCCGTCTGGGTCATTACCTTCCCAAAGGGTTCATACTGGTAGGAATTAGCGATATTCCCTGCCGCATCCGTCAGCGATAGCGTGTTGCCCGTCTTGTCGAAATGGTAATAGTACACGGAACCGTCCGAGGCTTGCATTGCCACAAGACGAGCACCGGCATAGCAATATGACGCAATCATCTTGCCGGTTTGGTCCGTTTCAAAAAGAAGCCTGCCGAAATGGTCATAATGGTATTTCGTTGTGCCCGGCCCCTGGCTTTTGCTCACCCGCGCGCCTAATCCGTTATACGCATACGTGGAAGTAGTTCCCGCCAGGGCCAGAGACAACAGTCTGTTTTCCGGATCATAACTTGCATTCATCTGCCGGGCTCCCGTATCACTCGACAGATTCCCGGACTTGTCGTAGGAGTAAATGCTGGAGCCCCATGTGCTGATCTGGTTCTCATCGTTGAAAACGCCATTGAAGCTCTCCGTTGTAAGTGTCAAGGGGGTTACCGTACTGCTGTTTTCATTCACGATGTTTCCTACAGCATCCCTGACATATTTCATCTGGGCGAAGGACGTTGTTCCCTTTTTGTGGTTGACCCCGGTCAGCCTGTTTGCCGCGTCATAGGAGTTTTCACTCACGGTGCCGTTGGAGCGCGTTTCTTTGACGAGATTTCCCGCAAGGTCATACTCAAAGGTGTCCGTCACACCGCCCCAGGTGACCTTCTGCACCCGATTTCTCGAATCATAGGTGTAGATTGCCGAAATTCCTCCGGGATACTGGATGCCGCCAATATTTCCTGTCTTATCATAGGTGAATGTGGCGCTCGCCCCGTCCTGCCAGGTGATACCCGTCAATTCGTTTCTTGAGCTGTATGCATAAGCCGAGGAACCGGCAGAATCAACTACCGAAATGATGTTACCGTTACTGTCATATTTGAAGGTTGAAACAGTTTTCGAGTTGAAGGATTTATCCGTCATTCTGCCATCGTCGTCAAAATGATACAGGGTCTCCCCCAACTGCGGATTGATTATCTGCTTAACCCGGCCGAGTTCGTCCCTCACGAATTGAGTCACAGCATTGAGGGGGTCGGTGCTTGTCACAAGACATCTGTTCACATCATAGGTGAATTTCGTCTGCTTTGACCGCTCATCCGAAAGCGCTATCAGGCTGCCGTTTCCGTCATAGGAATAGTTGATTGAGCCCGACAGCGGGTTGGTGCGCCGGATACGGCGGTTCACCTTGTCGTATGTGTTTGTCGTGTTGCGTAAAAGAGGATCTCTGACATTGATGAGGTTGGCGTTTCCGTCATACATCATTTCGGTTATGCTCCCAAGCGGATCGGTAACTTTCGTCAGGTTCAGCACTTTGTCGCGGTTGAAGGTTGTCTTGTTTCCCTTTTCATCGGTAACTCCGGTCGGGGAGCAGCAGTCATAAGTGTAAGTTCTGGATGTACCGTCGGGATTGGTGACGCTCGTCAGCCGGTTGTTGGCATCATGGCTGAAGGTTGTTTTGTTTCCCCTTTGATCCGTTACGGCCGAGATATTGATTCCATTTGTGTCATATTCGTATTTCCTCTGATTGCCGAGAGGATCGGTCACCGTGGCGACATTCCCATGTGATGTATAGGAGAACGTTGTCTTCTTTCCAGCCGGGTTGGTGATGCCCGTCAACTGACCGTATACGTCATATTCCATGGTCGTTTGGTTATTCAGCGGCGAAGCAATCTTTATGAGGTTGCTTTTCGCATCATAGGTGAACGTCGATGTTTTCCCGAGAGCATCGGTCATGCCGGTCATGTTATCGTTTGAATCATAGGTATAGGTTGTTTTGGAAGAGGTAGGATCCATTGTTTCGATAAGATTGCCGCGTGCATCCCTTTTTATGATGGTAAATTTATCCAGCGCGTCGGAAATGAGGACCATAAAATCGTACTGCGCGTATTGGATGTGCTGGGTGGCTCCAGTAGGGTCGGTAATGCCGGATGTAAAGTATCCGTTCTGACGAGTGTAGATAGTGGTATTGCCGAGCGGGTCGGTTTTGGTGATCGTACTGTCATATGTATCGGGCATGATGGAATAGGTTGTGGTATAACCGTTAGCGTCTTTGACCGATGCCACGCGCATGACATCACTGACAGAGGTGTAGGTAAACGCCACGGTTTTGTCTCCAACTGTCATCGTGGTCATATACCCGCTGCTGTTGTATGTATATGTTGTTACGGTGCCGATAAGGTCGACGCTTTGGACGAGGTTGCCGCTGCTGTCGTACTGATAGGTTGCGAATCGTCCGTCCGGTGCATCCATGTGGGTGACGCGATTGCTGGTGTCATAGGTGAATGTCGTTACCCTTCCCACCGCATCGGTGATTGTGTGTATCACGTTGCCGGACGTGTAGGCGAGCGTCACCACATTGCCATTTGTGTCCGTGATGGATGTCAGGCGGTATTCGGTGTCGGAGGTCTGGCCGCTGATCACTGCCTTGTCGAACCGGTACGTCCATTTCGTGTCCTTTTCTACCATAAGCCAATAGGTGCCCATCCAGGTCAGCGTGTCGTGAAAGCTTGTTGGCGGCGTCATAACACTTGGGGATGTTGTGGTGCTGCCGGTATAGGTAAGCTCCTGTCCAGAGCCTTTTCTGAGGATTGAGCCTGTTATGTTCCATTCATATGCGAACCGCCAGCCCTTGCCAAACATGCCTGTTGAGGGAAGGGGGTGCCAATAGTCACCGGAGGGAGTGGAGTTCCAGGAATGGGTCATGGCAAGTTGCGGGCCCCTTCCAGGAAATATGCACACTCTGTCCTGTATGACAAGATTCAATGATGTGGTGTTGATCCAGTAGTTGGGCAGACCTGATACACTGCACGTGCCTGGCCCGTCTCCGCCGTCTAAGACGGCCTTGGGATTGTCATCTATTCCGCCACGGGTGGAACCGATGGTATTGTAGCCATTTGCGAACACGCTTGATAGACATACAAGCGAAATAATAAGATGGGTTGATAAGACTGACGCAATTAACAGAATGTTTTGTCTGCGAGAAAAAATATCAGAAATCCATTTCCAACTACTTTTAGCCATATTATCCTCCCTTTTTGCATTCTTGATTACAATGAACGTCTTGGTACATCTACGACATTACCAAATCAATTAGAAACCACTCCATAGTGTGTAAAGAGAAAGTAGGAATTTACATCGGTAGAAAGAGCCGTAATGTATTCCAGATCCACCCATAAATGCGTGACGCCATCTGGCAACAGAAGATACGGAATATGGATTTTTAGGTCGCTGGACAGTGTTGATGTTGCACACAAAGAAGAATTAATTATACTATCACCATCCTTATATTTGAAAAGTATTAACGAAGGATACGTCGGATTGTACACATAATTAAAATCAGCCCAAACCGATATGGTCCCCAATATTGGCATAACATATGAAAGATAAGGTATATGGAGCAATAAATTTCCATCTAAAGTTGCTTGACATCCCGAAATCGTAGGCTCCTGGATAACCGTAACATCAATCGGACTGCCCGTTGCACCGCTGGCGGTTACCTGGATGGTAGCAATTCGGGACGAGATACTTGTGTTCACCGTGAAGCTACAATTGATGGCTCCGGAATTACTGCCGCTGGCTCCCGATGTGATCGCAAGCCAACTGCCGCCGGTTGTCACAACCGCTGTCCAGGGCATGGTTCCGGTTCCGGTATTGGAAACGCTGAATGTAGTTGCCTCCGAATCTTTTGAAACAGTTTGATTGGATGGCGTTACCAACAGCACCGGAACTGGTGTTGGCTCCTGGGTAACCGTAACATCAATCGGACTTCCCGTTGCACCGCTGGCGGCGGTTACCTGGATGGTAGCAGTTCGGGACGAGGTACTTGTGTTCACCGTGAAGCTGCATGTGATCGTTCCGTTATCCGTTCCGCTGGCCCCCGATGTGATCGCAAGCCAACTGCCGCCGGATGTCACCGTGGCTGTCCACGGCATGGTTCCGGTTCCGGTGTTGTAAACGCTGAATGTTGTGGTGCCTTTGTCTTTAGCCACAGCCCGGCTGACTGGGGAAATAACCAAATTACCCAATGACCCAGACTGTCCACCGCGAACAGCGCGAACATAGTAGTGGCTGTAGTCGTCCTTATAGTAGCTGCCGGCGCTGCCCCACGAGAAGCCCACGCCCCAAGCTTTGAGCGTATCGCTTGCGTTGGTAGTAGACGACCAAAAAGAGGACTCGACCGTATTTGGAAAATAAGTGGTGTTAATTGAGGGTTCATAAAGGCTGAAATCCACCAGGCTTCGTAATTCCTTGATGGTGGGCAGTCGCCAGTCTGTATGGCCGCCAAGATTCAGCCCCACACAATAAGCGAGTGCCTGATCCCATGTTACGGTGGTGGAAGAAAAGGTTTGCTGCCACATCAGACCAGTGAATATATCTGTTACGGTACCATCGCCGTTATCCGTATAACTATCGGCGGCAGCCGTCGCAACGTCTATTGATCCACTGCCCAAAGTATCAAATGATCCAGACTGTCCACCCCGAACGGCGCGAACATAGCCGTCGTAGTATGTGTCGTAGGAGCTGCCGAGGCCGTCGTAGAAATACATGAACCAATTGAGGTAGAAATAGTAAGCGCAGGTAGTACTCGACCAATACCAGGACGAGGCTGTATTGGGAAAAAATCTGACATCTATCGTCGGACCTGGACTAGAAATACCATAGTTAACGATATAGTTCAGTTCCTTAATGGTGGGGAGTCTCCAGTCGCTGTATCCGCCATAATGGGCATCATTTAAGGCTTTAATAAAATCTTCGGTATCCTTGCTGCCAGGTGTTCCAGCATAACCTCCATTGGTGGCCGGATTGCTGTCGTACCATGTATAAGTATTATCTGCATCGTGGGGGTCGTTGTAGTATTTGAACCCGTCCATGTTGGTTTTCATTTCCCAAATCAGGCCGGTGACATTGTCCCGCACCATGACCCAGGATGTGGCCGAATCTGGCAAGTCATTTCCATTGCCATCCAACTTGGTGTAGGACATCGGGTTGATGCTGTAATTACCATCTTGGCCATAAAATGGCTGACCGGCTGAAGGATAAGGGATTTCAACAGTGTTGTTATAGTATTTCGTCTGCCCTGTATCCGGCACTGGCGTGGCCCATGCAACTGCTGTAACCATCAGAACAATAAAGCCGAAAACACTTGCCCGTGTTTTTTGCCGAGTAGGCATAATATGGTTCCTCTCATTTAGGTTTCCTGGCGCGTCTCTGTTTGTATGGGTGACCTACCCGAAATATCTAAAACCAGATTTGAAAAGTTGTGCTTACTTGCATATATCCTTGAGTCCGGCCATCTTTAACAATACGAATGGTATCATTGATTCTCCTGACCCATTTATCAAAAATTACCCTATGGTAAAGTTGCCATGCCTGTCAAACGAATTGACGCATTTCGGATAGGTGACCCTGGGCGGGGAGTGGCTCTTTTCGACCCATACAAACCCGCCATTGCTCGAAGTCATTGCTAGCGCGGCTACAGGGGACCGTCATTGAAAGAACCTACTTCCCCATTCGGAAATCAAGCTGGAATTATATAGGAGGGTCCGGCTACAATTCCGGAACAATTTGCCTCGGGTCCAGATTCGGGAAATGCCGATCGGAAGATCGGAATACTGCGGCGGGTCCTGAATCCGGATCATGAACCATGTTTCAAAGCATTGATGCAGAGTTATCCCTTGGATCACATGCACCGGAAACGAACAGAAGCAGGACAAAGAGGAATTGTTTCTTGTCTTGTTCATTGCCGGGCAATCCAGAGCCACCAGGAGGCCGCAGGAATCTTCCCGAATGGATTGAGCATGGGTTCAAGGCCGAAACGGGAAGCACGGGGCTATGAGCGAGCCGGAACAGTAAAAAACGGGTTGAAGGCATGGGGCAGGAAAGAGCTTTTGGAAGCAAAGACCAGGGTTGGGAAAGCAGCTTCTTACAATCCAAGGGGCACAACTGGCACCGATTTGAAACTGGACCCAGATGCGGCAATGGCGGATATGGCAAAGCACAGATGGCGGCTTAAGGACGAAAGCAGGTCAAAACAAGCAGGAAAATACAGTCTCTCATCCCGGCACCCCCGCCGCAAAAAGCGCCCCGAGGTCAACCTGGCCTTTCCTATCTTTGAGTTGGGGATGCGCATTGCCCGGAATAATCGTGGCCGCGCCGTTGGCTTCAAGACGGGAGCAAAGAATTTGGTCGAGCTTGGAATTTGCCAAAACAACCGGAGAGTGAGTGCTGATAAAAAGCTGGGAATCGTAGGTAGAAGACAGCGACTGCAACACCGCCTCAATCGCTCGCGGATGAATGCCGTTTTCCGGCTCTTCAAGAAAGACGATGCCGAGAAGGTTGTTCAGATAAGGCAGAATCGTCATGGCCAGAATTCTGAGCGTTCCTTCGGACAGACCGGAGCTTGTTACCGTGTACCCCCCATGATAGGTAATCGAAAAATAGGCGTGGTGATCTTCTTCACGCTCTTTCACTTTAATTTGTTGAATTTGCGGAATCGCTGTCTTTACGTGATCCTGCCATAGATTAAAGCGAAATTCATCTTTTTGCAGTTCCATCACCAGATGCGGCAAATTGGCGGCATCTGGCATCAAGGCGTCCCGTAACCCGGGAGGTGATGCTGCTTGCAATGCTTTGAGATCCGGTTGGTAAAAGATACAGTCCCGGGTCAATAAATCATAAAGCCACGTGGCTGCGGGAAACTCGACCTTGGACTCGAACTGAACGCGCGGAAGCGCCGGCATGGAAGGTTCGACTTTGGATGAACGCGATTTTGCCCCTTTTAAGGTTTCAACGCGAAATTCGGTAGTGTCATATAATCGTTGCATAACATTAGAATTTGTAATCGTCCCGTTTCGCCAATGCTGAATCCAAAGCTAACAGCACAAATTATTGATAATAATAATTTGTACATAGAGGGAGATAGTGAGCTTACGTGGTATTCAATGATCATATGACACGACCAAAACTCCGTTCACAGAGGGGAAAACTCATTGCCGGTCATCCTGGACAAAATCCTGGGTGGAACGTTTCTGTTGTTCGATCCACGTATCTATATCCTTTCGGGAGAATCGCCATTGCCCTCTGACCTTAAAGGCCGGCAGTTCCCCGGCTTGGGTCATGGAGTAAACCGTCTTCTCGCCGACCTTAAGTAAGGCAGCGACTTCTTTAAGTTTCAGAACCTCATCATTGTTCATGTCGCCTCTCATGCAGGGCTTTTATCCATCAAGGACACCAGTGCCTAAACAAAGGCAATCTACCCACTGCTGATTAAAATTTACCAAACTATAGCAACACATATCAAAATAATATAAAAATTACCATAATTATTTTGTGTTGCAAAACGTTAAACACAGAGTTATAAATAGACACTTATGAAAAACTTTGGCGAAACCATCCGAAACCTGAGAACCGCTCAAGACTTGGGCCTGCGCGAAACTGCAAGTAAGGTGGGGATATCACCTGCCTATTTAAGCCGTATCGAGCGCAGCAAAGAGAGCCCCCCTCGCCCGGAAGTAATAAAAAATTTAGCCAAGCTGCTTGCTGCGGACCCGGATGTGTTATTCCGCTTGTCGTCTTCCACCGACCCGGAGGTTGTTGGCTTTCTTCATAATCAACCCGAGGTCATGAACCTTCTGCGATATATCAAGGAGGCCAGTTTCACCGAAGCTGAAATCAAAAGCCTCATCCAGACCGCCGAATGCATCAAGGGCAACTCCCAGTGCCCCCCCATTCCCGTCTGATTCGTGCCCCTTCCATGTCCGGCTTCTCAACGCCCACTTTCTTTATGGTCGATGGATTGGCGTCCCATGATTTATATCACTGGCCGGTGTCTGCGTCCAAAAAAAACGAGATAAACAAGGTTACAATTAGACTGCATCATACAACCCCTGCTGACTCACGGATGGCATGCGTAAAGTTGACAGAATTGAAAAATAAATAGATAATCCCCGGTAATTGATATTGTCCAATAATGAAGAATGCTCCGGCATTTAAAAAGAGGTACCGCATTGATAGACCGTGATAACAGAACGTTTATATGCAGTGTTGTATATTATGACATCGCCAATTACTCGACAAAGTCCGTCGAGGTGCAGATCAGGCTCAAAGAGCAGCTCAATCGGTTTACGACCGAAGCCATCAAGAACGTTGCCGTCAATGACCGGATCATTCTCGACACCGGTGATGGAGCGGCCATTTGTTTTTTGGGAGATCCGGAAGATGCCCTTTTTGTCGCGATGAGCCTTCGCGACGCCGTACTAAGCGCTGATGATCAATTCACCGATGATCCCTTGCTGGTTAGATTCGGGATCAATTTGGGGCCCGTCAAGGTGGTCAATGATATCAATGATCGAGAAAACATCATTGGTGACGGCATCAATGTCGGCCAGCGCATCATGAGTTTTGCAGATCCCGGCCAGATACTGGTTTCGCGTTCCTATTTTGAAGTTGTCTCCTGCCTGACCCAGGAATATGCCAAGTTGTTCCATTATTTGGGTACGCGCGCCGATAAACATGTTCGCCAGCACGAAGTATATGCGATATTACGGCCTTCCGAACAAGCAGAAGCCGAATCCTCGGCAGAATCGTTCCGTCAGGGGACGACGATTCCGGATAGAAAAAGAAATACTTTTAAAAAAACACGTATTGATCCCCCGAATTCACCATCTGCCTTTGAACAGAACTCCAAAAAAGACATTTGGAATTCTTCGTCAGTTTCCGTTAAACCCCAGCATTGGTGGCAAACGAAGAAATTTGCCTACGGCGGAGTTGCCGTGGCCATTTTCCTGGCTGTCATCCTGACTTTCGTTATGCCCCGAAATTTTGGAAGCGGAGATATCCAGCTTGACAAGACCGCTCTCTCACCAGAGGCTCTATTAAAAAATACGGATAAATCATTGCCGGAAATCCCGCAATCCACGGAAAATGCCATCTCTGAGAAAACGGAATCGGCAATGCCAGCACCCCCTGTTCCGAATATAATCCTCCAGCAGGAAAGTCCGGGCGAACTGCCGCCAGAAAACATGCAACCCACGGAAAATGTCAGTCCTGTGCAGACGGAGTCGGCCATGCCAGCGCCCCCGGTTCCGAACATAATCCTTCAGCAGGAAAGTCCGGGCGAATTACCGCCGGAAATCGTGCAATCAAAGGAAAAAGCCGGTCCTGACCAAACGGTTCAGCCTCATGCAACGCCTTCTGTTCCAAACGCAATCGTCCTTTTTGCAATCAGCCCATGGGGGGAAGTGTTCGTGGATGGAAAGAGTCAGGGAGCTTCACCGCCCTTGACCCATCTGTCCATTGCCCCTGGAAAACACGTTATCGAGATTATCAATACGGCATTTCCACCCTTTTCCCAGACGATTGAAATCAATTCCAACGAACAACTGAAATTCAGCCATAAATTCAAATAAAGGGAGATGCAACCATGTTGTTTTTTAGAACAATCGCCCTAAGCATGATGGCCCTGATCCTTCTTGCCGCATGTTCTTCCACTCCAAAACCGATCAAACCACAAGATATTCCAAAATCGAGCAAATCGGAAGATTTGAACAAGGGCAGCTCTTTTTATTTTTCGGGAATTACCTATTATGAAGAAGGCGAATATGAGGACGCAGAAAAAAATTTGAAATTTGCCCTGACTCTTGGTCTGGCTGATCCTGAGAACAATAAAAAAGCTCATAAATTCCTGGCATTTATCTATTGCGCGTCAGAACGCCGGGCGCTTTGCGAGAATGAATTCAAACAAGCATTTGATATCGACCCCGGTTTTACGTTGAGCCCTGCCGAATCAGGCCATCCCATGTGGCAGCCGGCCTATGACATGGTCAAAAGCCGGATAGCGCCGGTTAAAAAAACGCCATGATTATTCCGGCCGACTCTATTATGGAAGGTCTACTCTATTTTGCGCCAGGACAGTGATCTGACCCAGAAGCCGATTCCATCGCTCATTCGGGCAATAGCGGTTCCCGCTAGCATAGGTTTCTTTTTCAACACCATGTTTAACGTTGTGGACACCTATTACGGCGGACAACTGTCAACAGAAGCCCTTGCCGCGCTGTCACTGTCGTTTCCGGTGTTCTTCATGATCATCGCCCTGGGTTCCGGAATCAGCACCGGAACAACCGCCCTTATTTCCAATGCCATCGGGGAAGGCGATCGGGAAAGAGCCTCCGAATATATCGGGCAGGCAATCTCCTTTACGACGCTGCTTGGCATTATCATGACCGTAATCGGTCTACTGATCAGTCCCTTTCTTTTTAAAATTCTTGGGGCCAGAGGCTCGTATCTTGCCATTGGCTTGTCTTACATGAATGTCATCCTGCTGGGAACCGTTTTTTTCCTTCTCATTTACACCTTTAATGCCATCTTAACCGCCCAGGGAGACGCCAGGACTTTCCGTAATTATTTGATCGGCGGGTTTTTCCTCAACATTATTTTAGACCCATGGTTCATGTATGGCGGATTCGGAATCCCGGCAATGGGGCTTCCCGGCGTTGCATGGGCCACAGTTCTTATCCAGTTCCTCGGCACCCTCTATGTGGGTTTTCGGGCAGCCGTTTCAGAGCTCTTCCACACGGACTGTCTTAAGAAACTTGTCCCGCAAAAATCGGCCTATTTCGAACTTGCCGGACAGGGCATTCCGGCATCGATCAACATGATGACCATCGCCGTCGGTGTCTTTGTGATCACCTATTTCATCAGCATCTTCGGCAAAGAAGGCGTTGCTGCCTACGGCATCGCAACACGCATCGAGCAGATTGCCCTGCTGCCTTCCTTTGGACTTAACATTGCCGCACTGACGATTGTCGGACAGAATAACGGGGCAAAAAAATTCGACCGCGTCAGGGAAACCGTCAACAAGAGTATCCTGTACGGCATTGCCATCATGGCCATCGGAACCGTCGGCGTCTTCTGTTTTGCAAAACCGCTCATGGGTGTCTTCTCAACCGATCCGGTCGTGATGTCGATTGGCGCAACCTATCTCAGGATCGCAGCCTTCGTCTTCCAGGCTTACATCATCCTCTATGTGTCCGTCTCCTGCCTTCAGGGAATGAAAAAACCCCTGTACGCAATATGGATCGGCCTATACCGGCAGCTCGCAGCCCCTTTGCTGATTTTCTTCGGACTGGTACATCTGTTGGGCTTTGGCATCGTCTCGGTGTTCTGGGGCATATTCGGAATCACCTGGTCGGCGGCACTTTTTACGCTTTGGTATTCCAGGCGAACGATAAAAAACATTCGTGCCTGACCCTAAATACCGAGCTTTATTTGTATTTTCGAGCCGGTAAAAAACCGGCAAGAGCGACAGATTCTTGAGTTAAATCAAAAAATAGGGTATGGTGGAATAAAAATAGAATCAAGGCATAAGAGGTATTAGAAAAGGGTTTTTATAAATGAAGTCATCGATGTTATCATATGTTCAACCCTCACCAACCGTCGACTCCCATCACCCGGCGGTAACGGCGTTTGCCAGGGAGAATGCCGGAGACGCCCGTGATTCCCGGCAAAAAGCAATCCGGCTGTTTTTCGCGGTTCGCGACGGCATTCGCTATGACCCCTACACGATCGAATTAACCGTCGAAAGCCTGTTAGCAAGCCATACATTAAGCGTCGGCAGAGGCTGGTGTGTCCCGAAGGCAATCCTTCTGGCAGCCGCTTGCCGGGCCATGGGAATTCCCGCCCGGCTGGGCTTTGCCGATGTCCGAAATCATCTTTCCACGGCTCGCATGCGCGCGGCAATGAAAACGGACGTCTTTTATTGGCATGGTTATACAGCCATTTATCTCGACGGCATCTGGGTCAAGGCCACACCGGCCTTTAATATTGAGCTCTGCGAACGGTTTCGAATCCGGCCGCTTGATTTCGACGGCCGCAACGACGCAATATACCATCCAAATGACCTGAACGGAAACCGACACATGGAATATCTGCGATATCGCGGCGAATTTACGGATGTTCCCCTCGATCAAATCATCGAAACATTCCAGCGGGAATACGTTTTAAGTCCATCCTGGAGTTCAGCCGATTTTGAACACGACACCGCTCTGGAAACCGCGATTGACGGATAGTTTTAAAGAGCGATGCCTCCTGAATCATTACCCAAAAAGGAAAATTGAAATGCAGAATGATACCGTGTCCATATTAAAACAGGCCATATTGCTGGAACGCCGGGGAAAGGCTTTCTACGCTCAGGTTGCCGGCAAATCCGAGACGCCGGCTGTTAAAGAATTCTTCGAAATGATGGCGGCGGAAGAGGATCATCACGAGAAAATCCTTTCGGAGCAGTACAAGGCATTTCAGAATCGCGGCAAATTCATCCCCACAACTTTTCCCGAGGACGAAACAGAAAAGACCGCATCTCGAATCCTCACCGCTGATCTCAGAGACAAGATCGCCTCGGAAGGGTTTGAGGCCGCGGCCATTTCCGCGGCCATGTCCATGGAGGAGCGTTCCATCAGAATTTATTCCGATCAGGCGAAACTGACCGAGGACCTGCTGGAAAAGGCCGTTTATCAATGGCTGGCAGCCTGGGAATCCCGCCATCTGGATCTGTTATCCAAACTGGACAGGGAACTGACCGAAGCCATCTGGAACGATAACAGCTTCTGGCCATACTGATTCTTCCAGGGTCCGGAATGCTGCGTGAAGGTTTAGATCATCGTTCCTCCCAGATATTGATGATCAAGGATTGAAGAATATGTTCCGCAAAAATAGCGTCCGATTTCTCCAAGCATCTATCCAATTTCATTTACAATATAGAGATGCTAAATGGAAAGCCGTATCAGTTGCAGGGTAGCCGAAGCTCTCTTGAGAATGTCCATAATATGATTTATCTGTTTATAATACATCGTTTTTGAAACTGGAACTATATCATCCTGTATCCTCATCAATATTACATTGACACACAAATTTCTTTTTCATATATTTCTATTTTGAGACACAATGCGTTATCACTCAGGGATGCATTGAAGATGACCAAAAACGGTTTTCTGGTTACCTGGCAGAACCTCAATGCGATTATTGGTGCTATCCATAACATCATTTTAGATCCCGACAAAGCAGGCGATATTGGCCGAAGAACCGAACAGTCTGTGCTGAAAAATCATACGATGGAAATATATTAATTGAATATATCTGATATTATTTTAAATAATTATTATAAGACAAGTCAGTTATGATTTCTCGATTGAAAATCCTGACCCTGGTCAACTGGAAAGAAGAAGGAAGATGGTATTTCCTGCGCGCTCTCAAAAACAGGGTTGAACAGGCTTCAATTCTTCAGCCGGTTTCTCTCAAACATTCGGTTAACGGAAAATTGACATATATATCCAATTATTTATCAGAATTTTATGTACCCATCCTGGCGCTGACCAGGAGAAAACATTTTGATATTATCGTCTCCTGGCAGATGCGCATTGGCATCTGCTACGGCATCCTGAAACGCTTTTTTCATGCCAATAAGCCGCCGGTTCATATCATTCAGGATTTTCATATCGATTTGACACAAACCCAATGGTATTACCGGTTTCAAATTGCCCTTTTGAAACTGGCAATTTCGGGGATTGACTATTTTTGCTGCACGTCTACAGAGGAAGAAGCAATTTACAGCCGGATGTTCAAGATTCCCCGCAGTCGAATCATTTTTTTACCGCTGGTGGAGTCTCCGGATAATTTTGAGAAACAGACTTACATAGAACAGGATTATATCTTTTCCTACGGGAAAAGCGACAGAGACTTCGATACCTTGATTCGATCGGTTTCCCTCTTGAATATTAAAACTTATATTCTATCTCCAAAATACAAACCGCGGGTCCCGGTGCCGGAAAACGTTTTCATCATCCGAGACTACATTTCAGGCAATGAATTGGTAAAATGGATTGCATCCAGCCGGATTATGGTTCTTCCCCTGAAAGATTATCGCGTTTCCGCCGGACAGATCAGCATGCTGGAAGTGATGTCCCTGGCAAGACCACTGATCATCACCGAGAACATGGCCACAAAGGAATATGCGATTCATAAGCAAACAGCGCTGTTTTTTGAAGCAGGAAACGATAAGGAACTCACTGACCATATACAGTACCTGTGGAATCACCGGGAAGTCGCCAAGGATATTGGGCAACAGGCCCTGCAGGCCATCTTGAAATTGCACGATAAACGAATAAAAATCTTCAGCGATCTGCTTGAACGCTGTTCAATGGATATTCTGAAGGAAAACGCCGATGCAAGCCAGTCAAGCCCTAACTCCACCAAAAAAGATAAGTGCGTCAACGAATTTATTAACCGCCGGAAAAACGCGGAAAACAATTCCTAACATATCAAAGACGCCTGCCCATGCGTGAGTCCCCCAGTCTCGGCAGCCAGATTGGAAGGGCCAGCGCTGTTATCATGGTCTGGACCCTGTTGGATAAATTCCTTGCCATCGGCAAGGAAATGATGACAGCCCATCGCTTTGGCGTTTCAGCGTCGTTGGACGTCTTCAATCTGGTCTATTCATTTCCAGGGACCATTGTCCTGCTGTTTTCCGCCACATTGGCTCCAGCCTTCGTTCCCTTGTATCTGGAATGGCGCAACCGTTCATCTCGTGAAGCAGATTCCCATGCCACCTGGTTTATTTATTTCACCATGCTGCTCTTTACGGTCTTGGCCCTAATTTGCTTTGTCTTTTCCCCGGAGATTATTCAGTTGATCGGCTATGGATTTCAGCCAAGGGAGAAGCAGTTGGCTGTTGACATGGAGCGACTTCTGATACTATTGATTTTCATTGATGGAACGGGGATCCTCTTCAGGGGAATCTTGCACGCGAGAAAGTTTTTTTCCCATCTGTATATTGCGCCGTTATTCGTAAATATCACCCTTATTTTTCTCCTGTTCTTTGATATGGGGCTGGGTATCTATACGCTGGTGTGGGGATTTCTCATCGGAACACTGATGAAAACCGTTTATATGAGCATCGCGCTTTATCGGGAAGGATTTCAATACGGCACCCCTGAACCGTTTGACCGTCAAAAAATGAAAGCATTTTGGTTGTTGGCCATCCCCATGCTGGGCAACGCATTGATTGCAAACTCCAATGTGATGATAGATCAGGTGATGGCCACCCAGCTTCCGGCAGGCGCTGTTTCAACCCTGCGTTATGCCTTTCGGATCAATGATTTACCCGTCCAGGTGGCCATCACCGCGATTGCAATAGCCATCTTCCCGTTTATCAGTGAAGAAGCGGCCGCCGGAAACCACGAGAATCTCAAGCGTATTTTCAAATACGCCCTGATTTTTCTCGGATTTTTAACCATCCCCATCACCTGCCTGGTGGTGTTGTTTTCCGAGGACATCGTCATAATATTGCTGAAACGGGGCGCATTCGATATGGAAGCCGCGAAACTGACCGCGCAAACTTTGGTCTGCTACAGTCTGGGTCTGTTTTTTTATGCTTACACTTTTGTCAATGGCAGCTTTTTCGCGGCGCTACAGAACACCAAAGCCCTTTTCTATGTGGGCATCGCCTCAATTTTTTTAAATACGTTTTTCAATTTCGTGTTCATGCACCTGATCGGCGTCAGGGGAATAGCCCTTTCAACCAGCTTCACGATGTTCATCATCTCAATTTATTTTATCTTTTTATTGAGACGGCACCTGAAAATATCCGGCCTGTCTGAAATTTTATCCAGTTTTTACAGGATGATTTTTGCCGCGGCCGGTATGCTGGGAACCGGATTTCTGTCTTTGAGACTGTTTCAGATAGTGACAACCGAAAGATGGATATATCTTCCGATAACCTTCACGCTTGTATGCATGTCCTATTTGGGGATTATCTGGATGTTTCGCACAGAGGATTTAAACGCCTGTTGGGAGGCCTTCGCCCGGATGTTGCATCCTCTGTTAATTTACCGGAAAATGGATCGAACAAAAAATTAAGGGGGGGGGTATGCAGTACTCGCGAACCGTTAGTGTCATTATCCCCACGTATAATAGAGCCCACTATCTTGTTGAGGCGATAGAAAGTATCCTGAATCAGGATATCACGGATTGTCGGATCGAGATCATTGTCATTGATGATGGATCCACTGACAATACAAAAGAGGTTGTCAGAAAATTCGGTAACCGTGTCAAATATTTGTATCAGAGCAATGGCGGCGCCGGTACCGCCAGAAATCGAGGCATCCTTGAAGCAACGGGAGAATGGGTGGCCTTTTTAGACTCGGATGACAGGTGGCTTCCGGAAAAACTGACCATGCAATTCAGGGTTCTGGATGCATTTCCCGGCTACAATGCCATACACTCGAATTTTCTGATATTTGATACAACCGGAATCCTTACGAACAAAGGATTGGAATATTGGCTCAATGAGCCTTCCGTATGGGTAAAGATCGTATGGAACAACATCTATTCAAAGCGATACGAATCAGCGGATTATCATATTCATGCAGGGAGTGGTTCATTTCCGATTTATGCCGGAAATATTTTCGCTGCCCAATTGAACGTGAATTGCATCAGTATTTGGACGCTTCTAATCCGAAGAAATTGTCTTCAAAAAGAAATGTGTTTTGCTGAAAACTATAAGCTAAATGAGGATTATTGGTTTTCATGCCGGCTCACGGAAAGCTGCGATGTTATTTTCATGGATATTCCCACAGCGGAAAACAGAGCTCACAATGGGCCTCGATTAACACAGGCCGGCTATTTTGAAAAATTTAAAACGCACATCGATATCTGCAACAACATATTTCGACCTTCTAAAAGTATTCATCGGCCACCCGATAAAGAGATTGATAAGACCTATAAATTATTAAATATTTTACTCTTCAAAAAATATCTCAAAGACGGAATGCGATCAGAGGCTCGTAAAACATATGATGTTATCAGGATGGCAAACGGGCCGGCTGAAGATAGAACCTATTTTCTCTACTGCCTGGCCCTGTTGTTTCCTTTTGACATTATAAAACATTTGATTGCGGTGAAAAGATTTATTATGAAAAGATTGTAACAAATTATCCTTTGATTTAAGGCGCGGTTGACGAACAAACCTCATGAAGGAAAATTCCCGATGCAGCATTTGTTAAGAGAGGAGGATGTCTCCATAACCCTTTTTCAGGGCATGGAAGGGCTTGAATCGCTCCAAGATGCCTGGAACGAAATCGTTTCGGGGATGACCCGCAGACATTTTTTTCACTTGTGGGAATGGTATCACAGTTACCTTAAATGCCTGGAGCCCGATCCCCAGTCCTTCCTGTACTTTCTCTTTACCAGGGAAAAGACACCAATCGCCATCTTTCCACTTCGCGTTACCAAAATTTCCTTGGGAGGCCTGCGACTTAAGACTTTGGCGTCCCCCTCCCATAATCACATGCTGCTGGGCGATCTGATCTGTAACGCGGACGCCCTGTGCCTCCCATTGTTTCAACTTTTAAGCAAGTACCTGCGAAATCAAAAAAAACCCTGGGATTTGATTCAGCTTTTCCGTTTATTGGAAGATGCCGGCGCCATTTATTTGGTTCGGAAGCATCCCCCCGCAAGGGTCGTGTTAACCTACGATGGCCGCTGCGACTTCTTGGATGCCAACGTAGAATATGAGACCTTTGTTTCAGGGCTTTCCAAAAATTTTAAAAGAAGTTTAAAACGTGCAAAACAATATCTCGATCAATTACCCGGGGTCGAATTCACCTTCACTCACAACAGCCCGGCATTGGAAGACAAACTCGATGCATTTATGGATGTTGAAGCCTCCGGATGGAAGGGAGACCTTGGAAGTGGAACCGCCATCAAGCTACACCCAAGCCTGATTTGCTTTTACCGTACGCTCACCCGCACGCTTTCCGCCCGTGGCGGCATATCCATCAATACCCTATCCGTGGATGGAAAATGTATTGCCGCGCAGTTCTGTATCCTGTTGGACCATACCGCTTACATCGTGAAAATCGGCTACGATGAGGGCTACAAACGTTATGCTCCCGGAAACCTGCTGGTGGACCTTTACTTGAAAAGGAGCATTGCGGACGGTTCGATCGAGCGCATCAACTTACTCACGGATGCCAAATGGCACAGGGATTGGAAGCCCAAGTCCCATGACAAATCAACGCTTTATATTTTTAACGCCACGCCGGCGGGCCTCATCGGATTTTTGATCCTAAAATCTTATCCAATTCTAAAAAAATATTACGAGACTTATATCCAGTCTCATCTATCTACGCGGATGCAGGAAAAGATCGGGAGGCTTTCCCGTGAAACTTGAATTGATCCCTGCCGCCGGAAGCTTGAAACGCATCAGGGAGATCTGGATGGGCCTTGAGGAAAGCGCCGATGTTTCCTATTTCCTCTCCTGGGGATGGATCGAAAATTGGATCAGCAGTCTTCCTGATCATGTCAAACCGGAACTTGCCGTATTCTTGGAAGGAAACAACCCACGGCTCGCATTTTTTATTGGAAAAATGACGCTGCTACGGACAATGGGAGATTTTCACGGTCAAAGACATTTATTCAAGACTCAGGGATGGTTTCTCAATACAACCGGGATTCCCGACTTCGATCGCATCTCGATGGAGTACAACGGTTTTCTATGCAAACAGGATGAATCCTTTCAATTGATGGATATATTGAATCACTTGCCCGATTCCTGGGATGAATTCTACATGCCGGGCCTCGATATGCAATCTTTTCCTGGAACAAAAGCACTGGATGACCACTCCCCTTACAAGACCATCATAAAGGATGATATCATCGTTTTATCTCCATTCGTTGATTTGGCGATGGTTCGTGAGCGAGGTGGAGATTATTTGTCGCTTTTGTCGGCCAATACGAGGTCACAGATCAATCGCTCCTATCGGTTGTTCGAGAAAACCTCCCCGGTGAGGCTTGAAGTCGCCGGCGATACGTTGAGCGCCATGGATGTCTTTAATGAGCTGGTCGGCTTGCATGAAGCCACCTGGACAAATAGAAGCCGGGAAGGCGCGTTTTCTTCAGATTACCTGTTACAGTTTCACAGGCAATTGATCCAAGGCAGATTTGAACATGATGAAATTCAGTTGCTCAGAATCAAATGTGAGGACAATACCATAGGTTGCCTGTACAATTTTGTTTATAAAAACAATGTGTATTTCTACCAGAGTGGTATTAATTACAATCTGGATAAGCGGTTGAAACCGGGATTAGTCGCTCATGTTGAAGCCATCAGGCACAATGCTGCCGAAGACCGCAAAATATATGATTTACTGGGTGGGAATAGTCGCTATAAAATGAGTCTTGCGACCCATCATAACCGGTTGATATGGATTCGGCTGCAAAAACCGCTTCTAAAATTCAAGATCGAGGACGCTCTGAAATCTCTCAAAAATCTCCTGCTAAGGCTGCGCGGTTGATTCCATACGGGTTGAACAACTATGACACCAGCCATACTGATTCTTGTTGTCGGGTTCCCATTTGAGAAGACGGTTTTGCAGCAATGCAGAGCCCTTCCGCTGGTTCCCAATCTCCACCTTGGGAACCAGCGGAAAACACAGATTACGGCCATTCAAAGTAAACACTCATGACCATGGCTGGCTGCCCTCAAGCAAGAAAGTTCCTGGGAGCGTGGGCGTCCCCTCCCGCAATCGGCGGGCTGGGCGTTTTCACGGTAAATGGAAACGCAGGGACGCAAAGGTCGATATCGACTTTCTCTTCTGTACCCTGCCCCTGACTCATTAATAGGCGTCCTCATAAGCCAGATCTTCCGGGGTTGTTTTGGAGCTGAACAGGTTGTATGTCCAGGCCTGGTAAGCCAAGACAATCGGAATAAAGACCGCGACAACGCCCAGCATGATGGTAAGGGTCAAGGGACTTGAAGAGGCATTGAATGCCGTCAGGCTGAACGACGAATTAATGCTGGACGGAAAAAGGCTGGGAAATAGCCCGATAACGCCAAAAAAGGTTGCGCCAACGATGGTTATTGCCGATGCGATCCACGCCATGCCATAGCGCTGGTTTTTGAGGAAGTATTTAACCCCCAGAAGGGCAAGAACGGTTATCAGGACGACCAGAAACAGGGCCGGATGTTTCAGATAATTATCATAAAGACGGGTAGCGAATTTGCTGAAAACCAGAAACACGACCGCTGCAACCAGCACGATCGGCCACAGGCGGTTTGCCGTTTGAATCGCGCGCTGCTGAAGACCATTTCCGGTTTTGATACTCAGCCACAGCGCCCCGTGCTGCAGGAACAGAAGCAGAAACAAGATGCCGCCGCACAGGCCATAGGGATTCAGCAAGGTTAAAAGATTGCCCTGGTAAATGCCGTTTTGATCGATGGGAATCCCTTTAAAAATATTGGCAAAGGCAACCCCGAATAAAACCGCCGGGGCCGCGCTTCCGACAAAGCTACATCCATCCCAGAACTTGCGCCAGAGAGGAGTTTCCACCTTGCTGCGGAACTCAAAGGAAACCCCCCGCAGAATCAGCGCAAACAAAATCAGCATCAGCGCTGAATACAACGATGAAAACATCACCGCATAGACTTTTGGAAATGCCGCAAATGTAACCCCGCCCGCGGTGATCAACCAAACCTCATTACCGTTCCAGGTCGGACCGATGGCATTGATCATGATGCGCTTCTCGTCATCTGTTTTTCCGATAAACGGCAACAGGGTCCCCACGCCGAAATCAAATCCTTCCATCATAAAAAATATCGCCCATAACAGGCCCCAAAGAAAAAACCAGGTGGTTTGCAATGTCATGATCGTCCTCCGTTATACTGCCTGTCGTACAGACATGTTGATGTGAAAGCTGTTTGAGTCGTATCGGTTTTTAACAAACCGGATTCAGGGTTTATGATGACATGGGCATCATGATTCCGCCGGACCTTTTTTGACTTGGGATGAAATCAGATAGACGCCGACAGCGCCCAGAAGTCCATAAACCAGAATAAATGCAATCAGGGATGTCAGCACCTGGGATCCGGCAACAGGGGAGGCGGCATCCGATGTCTTCATCAAGCCATAGACGATCCAGGGC
>CAIVVZ010000510.1 GCA_903909505.1 uncultured Desulfobacteraceae bacterium | reverse complement strand
GCGCCAGTGAAAGCACGAGGTTCCAGCCCCGCCTTTCGCACCAGCCCGGACAGCACGTTGAGCTGGGTGGGATCGTCGTTGACCACCACGGCAAAGGGGGATGATTGCCTCAGTGAATCAAGGTTCATAGATCTGACTCCTTTGAAATACATCGTCATTTATGAGATACTACTCGATTGCGGCCTTCGTTCTTGGCCTGATACATCGCCGTGTCGGCTGTTTCCAATATCTCATCCACTGTGGTTTCGGCGGCAGCGTATGCCACGCCGATGCTCACGGTAATGGACAGCACGCCCGATCTTGTTGTTATGTTGCTTTCGGCGATTTTTGCACACAACCGGCCAAATGCGGATATCCAATTTGTCCCTGCCTTCATTGGCGTGATTACCAGAAACTCCTCTCCCCCCATACGCCCTACGGAATCGTACTCCCTGATACTCTCTTTCAGAATCTGCGTAAGCCCGCAGAGCACATCATCCCCGGTCTGGTGGCCATACATGTCGTTGACCTGTTTGAAATGGTCTATGTCGAACATTCCGATGGCCAGCACATCACCATGGCGTCTGGCGCGTGCGAGCTCCTTGCGAAGCCTGTCAAGAATTGCCCGGCGGTTCAGCATCCCTGTCAAAGGATCATGGGTGGCCTGGTGTGCCAGTATTTTTCTGCTTTCGATGAGTGCGTCCTGCATCTCTACCATGCGCCGGCCAACCGCGATGCGGGCGTGAAGCTCACCAGGATCGAAGGGTTTGGAAAGGTAGTCGTTGGCTCCGGCATCCAGGCCAGCAATAATGTCGGCCTTCTCGCCTTTGGAAGTCAGCATGATGAGGTAGGGAGGTCTGTCGGTTTGCAAGGCGCGGACCCGCCGTACCACCTCCGGTCCGTCCATCTCCGGCATCAGCCAATCGAGAATGACCAGTGCGGGAGCATCGGGCTGTTGCAACACATCCCAGGCTTCGGCGCCGTTGACCGTGGCCGTCACCTCGTGGCCTTCTTTTTTTAACACGACTGCCAGTATGGAGCGGGAAGTGAAATCATCTTCAGCAATCAGAATACGCATGGAAGATGGCTCCTCGTCATTTGATAAGTCCAAGTTTGCACAGGTTCTCCAGGGGTTTTGCATTCTTAATGGGCTTGACCAGGAAGTCGTCGCATTGGTGCTTGATAGCCTTAATGACATTATCCCTGTCGCCAAGGGAATTGGTCATGATGATTTTCGCGTGGCCCGGCCCTGCAATGCCATTGACATTGGCCTTTTCTATCCTTCCAATTACCTGCAGGGCCTGCTGACCATCCACCTCTGGCATCATGATGTCCAGGTAGATCAGGTCGTAGGGTTCGTCTGCCTCCAGGGACAAACGCACAGCCTCGACTGCCTCCATGCCGTTGACAACGATATGGGGCGAGCCGTAGTTTTTCAGGAGTTCCTGCAGGAGCGTGCGGCTGGTGAAATCGTCTTCAGAAATCAATATCTTCATGATGTTTCCCTTGATAGTTTTTCCAGTTCTTTTGCCATCGCTTTATTCAACTGCTCGAACTGCGCTTCCATCTCGGCCATATGTATCCTGGCTGCATTCAAGTCTCCGGTCGTGGTTGTTTTCTCTATCTCAAAAGCCACCTCACACAGGCGTTCCCCTCCCACGCTAGCAGATGCTCCTTTGATGGAGTGAGCTTGTCGTTCAGCAGCTGTGGCGTCTCCGGCCTTCAGATATTCCTTCAACACTGAGATTTGGAGTGGGATATCTTTAAGAAAGGCTCCTCGCAGTTTTGTATGGGTGACCTACTTGAAATATCTAAAACCAGATTTGAAAACTCATGCTTACTTGCATTATCAGGCTCCTCGCTGTCTACGGTGGGTAATACTATATTTCATGAGGGCAAGTTGAAATGTAGCTTGCCGGTGATTAGATAAATCATAGTGATCAGATATTCGTTTGTACGGTACCCTCTGGCCCTGGCTTTTGCGGCCTGGACCATACTATTGAATCCTTCCAGGATGCCGTTATTGATTTTGGATTTGAACCAGTTCAAAACGCCGTCCCAGTGCCGTTTGATAGTGTAGGCTGCTTCTTTGATCGGCTCTATACGGCTATGAGTAGCCCAAAAGAACCATTTATTCAAAAAATGTTCTGCCTGATCAGGGAGCTGGAGCCAGAGCTCCTGGAAATTTAACCGAATCTGGTATGCACGCATGGTTTTTAAATTAAGGTCTTTGAGTTTGAGATCTGCCAGTCGTTCCGACTGTTTGCTCGTTAAATTTTCAGGATTCTTTAAAAAAATGTATCGGGTCTTCTTCAGTTCAGGCTGCCCTTTCTGCTCCTGACGACGAACTTCATCCACTGCCTCGTTGAGAGTTTTTAAAACATGGAATTTGTCAAAGGTGATTTCAGCGTTGGGCAAGTTCTCTTCAACACCTTTGATGAAGGCCGGGGACATGTCACAACTGACATCTGTAATCGCCTCAGGATCGCCGCCGTGCTTGCAAAGATCATCCTTAAAACATTCAACTGTAGTGTTATCCTTGCCTTCAGTGGCAAAGATGGTTTTTGATTTTTCAAGATCGACAAAAATGGAGACATAATTGTGACCCCGCTTGCTGGATGTTTCATCAACGCCAACCTTTTTGACATCGGAGTGGTCAGCCTGCTCTCTTGCTTCCTTTACGTGGTGATGGATCAGTCTCCACAGGCGGGTATCGTGCTCGGAAACCAGTTCGGAAATCCGTTGTACTGGCATGGAAGGAGCCAGTATCATAATGTAGGCTTCAAACAACAAAGTAAACCCGCTGTCAGCCCTGGCCCAAGGAACATTGATCAACCTGACACCACAATTACTGCACTTGATACGGGGTACCCGAGCATACATGAATGTTTCGTGCTGGAAAAAATTCAGATGTCTCCAAGATTTTTGTTCAGTATCATGGACAGCACAATTTTCTTGTCCGCAATCAGGACAAGGAAAATGGCTCCCCCTGAGAAAGTCCAGATATATATTCAGACACTCATGTTTAACATCAAATTGGCACTCCACAACCTGCCATGGGGGTGTCAGCATCAACGCAGTTTGGATTAATTCGATAGCTTTCATGACTGAAAACTAACACGAACTCAACAGCATTTCAACCTGGCTTACCCACCGTAGACAGCGAGGAGCCCATTATCAGAAAGTATTTTTTTCCGGTTTTTATTCATGAATATTTCTGGAATCCTTGATAATCTCGGCCAATGGATATTCCAGCTTTGGATAACTATACATGAGTCCATTGAATCGTCATGAACACCTAAGAATCTGCCATTTTTAAAAGCAGGGAAGGAACTGAAAAGGGGGGGGGTCGGTGAAAAAATGGTGTAGATGAATACTGATCAACGACAGTTAAAACTACCTTTTTCCACTGCCTCAATCAAATTGAAATTTTCATTTAAAAACTGTAATTAATTATAATCATTGCCTTTGACGAATGCTGTTTACGTCTGTTACCTTTTTTTTGAGCACGTTGACATCCTCTTTCTCGATTCTGTCTGACAAGTCACATCCAATCATGAACGCATTGCTTATTTTGTAATTGCTTCATCGCTTCGGGAAGACATGTCTTTAATACCTCAATTCCAGCTACTATCGCCAAGAGGTACACATCAAGGTCCTCTTGAAACAGAACAGGAATCTTCCAGTATTCAACCTCTGATCGGGGAACAAGCATGGACAGGACTGCCCCTGTCCCCGGTGCAACCCCACCACTACCAACTACCGCATGAACGGAGTTGGACATAAATGTTACTGCGCCAGCATCTTCGCTGGCCAGTTTTGCCAATTTAGATAGAAGATGGACTTTCTCTCCTGATGATTCTGCGTGGGATAAAGCCCGACCCAGGGCTTCCACTTCTGCTCCAAAAAGTGAAGTATTTTGTTCCAATGCACTATTTCTTGGGTAGGCGTCAAAATCGTACTTCATCGGCAACCCTTCTCTAAGTGCCCCATCCACCAGAGCCTGCGCGACGACAATGTTGTCTATGTTTCGATTGATACGTGTGAATAAAAAACGTTTCTCAAGGTTTTGGCAGTATGAAGGCACAAAAGCCTTGCTCTCCACGATAATGCTGGGAATGTTATCCAGTCCCAGACGTGCCATAATTTCCTTTTTCTTACCCAACAATACATTCCCTTCAGCATCCTCGTTGGGGCCGATTCCGCCGGAAGTGTAGTTCACTACGGCGAGCAGGCTCACAACCTGTCCCGCAACCTCAAGGGTAGCTCCTAATACGACGTCCAGATTCTCATCATGAATGACTTCTTGTATGTGGACAGAATCTGGCCAGCATCGACGAAAACTATCCACCACCGCAAAGGCCGCAGCTGCCTCAATACAGACTGAGCATTCCATGACCCCTTGCCCATAAATACGGCCTAATGTGTGACAGGCCAACGACTGGCAAAAGCTTGCATCATACCCCACAGCCCTATTGAATAACTCGATTTCCTGTGGCGTTATCCCTCGACGGGGCACAGCTTCTCCGACGCCGCCCGCATGAGTGGTCATAATAATGCGCCCGGTTATCGGGTCAGCCTGTACGGAGGCAATCCGCAGATCAACGGGACATACTGCACGAAGCAAGGCAATAATACAGGTAAACCCAACAGAATCATCCTGAACAAATCCGGCATGACCGTGGGCATGACCAATACCTGCATGGCCCACAAGCCCAATCTGTGGAATTGCCCCGGCAGCAGCCAGACAGCACAGCTTTTCAATCGAAATAGATACCATGCCGTCCTATCCTTTGTATGTGGCGTATTAATTTGAGATATTTCGTTACACGCATTACCTCTGACAAAACTTTCATTGAACTTTTCAAAATCTCATTTATTTCATGCTTACAGGGTAAGTTGTGTTAAATCGCTAATTTTCTTGCGCAGCTCCAAAAAAGGCAGGGCGTCGTGTTCACGCGGTCTGGGAAGGGGGTTTTCATGAATCGTCTGGATTTGGCCTGGGAGTTTACCTTCCATGATGACAATCCTGTCGCCAAGAAATAAGGCTTCATCGATGTTATTGGTCACGAAAAGAACGGTCCGCTTCTCCATTTCCCAGATACGGAGAATTTCCTGCTCCATTAAATAACGTGTCTGGGCGTCAAGTTGACCAAAAGGTTCGTCAAGCAAAAGAACTTCCGGTGAATTGGCATAAGCTCTTGCAATGCCGACACGCTGTTTCATTCCCCCGCTCAATTGATGGGGATAAGAGGATTCAAAACCGTTTAGGCCAACAAGATCGATATATTTCTGGCCGATCACGCGACGCTCTTCCTTGGATATACCATGAAATTTGAGTCCCATCTCCACATTGGCCCGAACAGTACGCCATGGGAAAAGGCTATATGTCTGGAAAACCATGCTGCGATCCGGCCCCGGACCACAGACAGCTTTTCCGTTGAGTTTGACTTCACCGGTACTCGGCTGCTCCAACCCGGCAATAATTCGAAGCAGTGTCGATTTCCCGGACTGGCCAGGCCCAAGCAATACCAGAAATTCGTTTTCTCTGACGTCCAGATCAATGTCCTTGAGGACATGGATTGCTTGGGTTTCTTTCTGGATGAAGGTCTTGCTCACAGAGTGACAGGAACATTTGATAGCGTGTGCTTTCATACCTTTATATCTCTTTTCCAAGGACAAATCAGTTTTTCAATATACTCCATTAAGAAGGTAATGAGCCATGCCGTCAGAGCAATAACGACCATTCCGGCAATAATCATCGCCGGCTTATATTGGTTCATGCCAAGTATAATAAGGAAACCAATGCCGGATCTGCCCCCGACAAGCTCTGCAGCCAGCACACAAGACCATGCCAGACTCAATGAGATTTGAAGACCTGCAAAAATAGCAGATATCGAACCAAAAAAAGCCACCTCCATGATCTGTTGTCGGCGATTGGCACCCAGCATCCGGGCAGCATCATAGAAAGCCGGATCAACTAACTGTATGCTGTTGAAAGCATTAATCAGACATGGCACAAAGCTGCCGATGATAATGATAAATACTTTTGATTCTTCACCCAGCCCAAACCACAGGATGGAGAGGGAAACCCATGATATAGGGGGCATGGGCTTAAAAAGGTCAAATATCGGTTTAACAATGGCTCGAACCACATCGTTAAAGGCCATGATCACTCCCAGAGGTATGGCAATCGCACAGCCGATTGCCCAGCCGATGAACACCCGATGCAAGCTTGCCCAAAGGTGCCCGAAAAGATTTTTACCAATCAGCGATTCGCCCATAAGCCTCCAAATTTCTTTGATAATGGCCCACGGTGTAGGCAAAAAAGACCCACCGAAAATCTTATAGACTGAAATAAAGTGCCAGAAGGTCAAAACCATGGCAATGGACAAGAAACTTAAAAAATGAAACCGGACAAGATAATCTTTGCACACGTCAAAAAAACTCGGAGTGTTTTCGGCCACGCAGGCAGTATCTGGCGTGAGAGATGAATTTGTATCCATGCTATGTGTTACCTCCGAATACCGGCCAGGAGCCTTTTTTCAATTTTGTCAATAATCACGCCCACGATAAATCCCGTAAGCCCAACCATGCACATACCCAAAACAATCATATCGGGACGCAGAAAGCGACGACCCATGGTGATGAGAAAGCCCAGCCCATTGTCGGCAGCGACAAGTTCCGCTGCAACCAAGGCCGTCCAGCAGCAGGCCAGAGCCATCTGGAGAGCGCCGAACACCATCGGCAGGGCGGAAGGGACACATATTTTAGTGAATATATCCCAATTCGAAGCCCCGTAAGTTCTAGCCATTTGAATGAGCGTTGGGTTCGTCATCCTCACGCCGACAAAAGAATTGATAACGCACGGGACAACGCCGGACAGCCAAATAATATATATTTTACCGGACATACCAATGCCGAACCAGAAGATGGTCAGTGGGATCCATGCCACGCCAGGTATGGGACGAATCGCCTCAAAAAGCGGCCTGGCCATTTCTTCAACTACATAATACCATCCCATTAGAAGACCCAATGGTATGCCAATAATTAAACTCAGCAGATATCCTGAGAACGCTTCTTGAACGCTTACCCATATGTGGACAGCCAACAAAGCGCCATCAGGGTTCGGATCGTACAATTTTATGAGCAGCAGCTTCCAGACCTGCGAGGGACTTGCAAGCAGTACGTTGGGTACGATCCCGTAATCAACGATCAACTGCCAAAAAACAAAAAATGCGGTTACGCTCAGAACTGATAAAAACTGCAGGACATGTTTACGGCTCAACATTTTTTGGCCCATTCTATGCTTCCTTACAAGGGCGTTTCCCTCTGTGTTCTGCGGTTGATTTTCCAAGTCTGTAACCATCGAGCTGATGTATACAGACTTGGAAGCGGACATTACATTACTTCATTTCAGCGGCCATCTTGAGGAATTTATCAGTTATAAAATTGCTTTTCATAACTTTATCCATTTCTGCACGTGAGAACTTTCCCTGTTCAACAAAGAAGTCGCCCATGCTGGCAAACCACTTCTGAATTTCAGATTGTCCCTTGCTGGTATCAAAAAACTTGAGCTGCTGATCCAGGGGATACATGATACGCCATTTCAACGAAAGGGCTGCATCGGATTTGCTCAATTCTGTACCTGCCCAGTCCTTGGAAAACTTCACATATCCATCTATCATCTGGCTGCTGTCGGACTTCTCGAGGTCCGCACGACGGAAATAAAGCTTTAAAAACTTGGCTACAATTTCAGGATGCGTGTCGGCAAATTCCTTCTCCACAATGATGGTATTGATTTGATTCGCACCTTTCTGCGAGTCTTCATTAACCATCTTCCAGCCCTTGCTCATGCCAACGAACATGAAAGGTTCCCAGACAACTGCGATGTCGCCGACCCCGGATTCAAAGGCAGCCATGATCTGACCCGGATCCATGTTCTTGACGACCACATCTTTTTCTTTAAGTCCAAAATGTTTAAGCCAGGTAGCCAAAGCATAGTGGCCAGAGGAAACCGTCGTCACCAGCACGGTCTTGCCCTTCACGGTCTCGGCTGAACCATAGGTTTTGGGAAAGTTGGCATTGGCTCCAGTGGCTTTTGCGATCGGGCTGTCAGGCCGAACCAATACAGCGTTGGTAAATGAATCTTCGTCACCTATGGCCACTACATATGTTCCATATCGCATGGCAGCAACGATGCTTGGCACAGACCCTTGGGATGTGCCAATAACCCACTGTTTAGAGGGCAGGGCCTCTATCTGAGCCATTCCTGAATCAAAATATGTCTGGCTCATTTTCAGACCAGCTTCTTTGTCCCAACCCTTTTGAATTAAATCCCACACCAGAAAAGTTGAAGGCTCTCCCTGACCGCTTAGTTTGAGCTCGGTCAATTCTGCTGCTACGCCAGTCGGCACATTTGCGGCAATCAGGAACAGCACCACAAGAGAAACTATGGACACACAACGTTTTATTGTAAGCATAACGACTCCTTTCTAAAGCGCGCCGGGTTCCCCGGACACGAGACTTGTTTACGCGGCCTGTTCAGATATGCCGCAACCCAAACTTCCCGACCTCTGCCTCTAATTTCCTCGCCTCTGATCACATGGAGTCCTCCTTTGTTAAAGTTTTATGAGTTTTTCATTTATTTTTGATTAGGTAGTTTCCAGAGAGGGTGATCCCGAAACTGTTTTCCTGCTACCACCAGCGAATCATATCGGTCACCGTCTTGCGTATGGCCATGAATTCCGGATCCAGATAATCCCTTGGACGCGGCAAGTTGACTTCAATCTCGCCTTTGATACTTGTTGGCTTGTTGCTTAAAATCAAAATTCGATCGGCCAGATAAACCGCCTCTTCGATGTTGTGAGTCACGAAAATAACCGTGTTTTTGAATTTTTCCCAAATACGCACCAATTCGTCTTCAAGATAGTACCTGAGCTTGACATCGAGCTGTCCATAGGGTTCATCCATAAGAAGCAGGTCAGGTTGCGTGGCGAAGGCTCTGGCCACGGACAATCGCTGCTCCATGCTGGCTGAAATCTGGTTGGGGTAAAGATCGGCACAGTCGGCAAGGCCGATTAAATCCAGCATCAGGGTCAACCTGCTTTCAAGTTCATGACGGGGTACTTTTTTGAGTTCCATGCCCAAGGCGATGTTGTCCCGCACAGTCCGCCAAGGCAGGCTTGTGGGTTCTTGAAAGACATAGGCAATATTGTGCTTGCGTGGGTCGGCTTCCTGGTTGCGAATGCGTATACTTCCACCAGTTGCGGGAGTCAGCTTGGCCAGCGTGTTCATGAATGTCGTCTTGCCGCAGCCGGTCGGTCCGACAATGCTCAGCAATTCCCCAGGCCGGACAGTGAAATTGATGCAATCCAGCACTACCAAATCTCCGAAACGTTTCGTCAGATTTTCGACGACAATCCCCTGTTCTTCAGGTCGTGCAGTTATGTTCATAAGAAATATCTGTCCATTGTTTAAATATAGAACTCATTTGGGAAAAAAATTCACGATTCGTTTTCAGTTTCTTCATGAGCTTATCTCTGCTGCAACTTCGGCGATAATTTCTGCAATCAGGCGACAATCATCCAGTTCAAATGTCAGCGGGATCCGCATGTCACACAGCGTGGATAAAATGCGGTTGGTTTCCGGAAGATCGGGGAGTTCCTTGAAATATTGCCAGCTTTGGTAGGTGCTGGTGTAGCCAACGGGATCGGTACTGCCAAACCATTTGAGATATACTCCCCGTTTTTCATTTTCCGCAAGAAACCGGAGAACCCGGAGTTCATCAAACCCGACAAGGTTAAATTGAATCGAACTTCCCACATAGCCTTCTTTGGGATCTCGCGGCGGGCAGGAAATACAGGGTATCTGGTTTAACAGTTTCTCAAGTAATTGATAACGATCATTCCAGCGTTGACATTGCCGATCGAGGTTGATGAGCTGGGGACGGAGCAGAGCTGCCCGCAGGTTGTCCATTCGGCAGCTATAATTGGGAGTCAATAGCTTATACTGCTCAAAAACGTCTATGTCTGGCCTGGACGTGTGCTTATCATAGAGCATGTATGATCCTGAGTAGAGGATGGCGCGGGCCATTACCTGTGCATCATTGGTCACAAGCAAACCACCCTCTCCAGAGTTCATGTGTTTGTATGTCTGGGTGCTGAAACAACCCACAAGGCCGAAAGACCCGCTTTTACGGCCATCCCACATCGCTCCCATGGTATGAGCGCAGTCCTCAATGAGCACCAGGCCGTTTTCTTTGCAGATGGAGATCACCCGATCCATATTGGCGATGTGTCCCCGCATATGGGAGATAAGAAACCATTTAACAGAAGGTATCCTTGCCTTTCGTTCCAAATCGTCCAAGTCGATGGTATAATCATCACCAATTTCTACCAAGGCAATGTTGGCATTGGCATTTTCTATCATGCCGGGGACAGGAGCCAGGGTAAAAGCATTGCAAAGTACCGTATCGCCAGGCTGAACCCCGACGCTCTTTAATGCCAGATACATGGCGCTCCCGCATGATGCACAGGCCAGGCAGTATTTCATACCCATGTACGAAGCATATTCCTCCTCCAGCAGGGCAGTCTCTCCTTTTTCGCCGGGATCGACATTGTAGCGATGCAGCCTGCCGGAGCGCATCACCTCTACCGCCTTGGCAATGGCGGACTCGGGAATCGGTTCCTGCAAGGTAAAACTCTTCTGGAAAATTTTTGTTGCATGGCTCATTTTGCTCTCCACAAATGTAAACTACAACTTTTCAACATCATGCTTGTGGACATGAAAATTCCAAGTCTCTTTAGGGAAGTACTTCGTCAAACGCCAATCACAAGCCCTTGCATGCCCTTCCATGCCTTCCACGCGAGACAAGCGTGATGCCACGGCACTGATGGTCTTATTGGCCTCAAGGCTAATCTCTTGATAAGTGCATATCTTGAGAAACTTCAGGACATTCAGGCCACCGGTGTAATAAGCTGCCTTTTTTGTAGGCAGGATATGATTCGTGCCGGAACATTTATCACCCTGAGGCACAGTGCTTCCTTCTCCAAGAAACAGGGAGCCATAGGAGGAGAGATTGCGAACCCACCAGGGGAGATCCTCAGCCATGACCTGAATATGTTCCGCCGCATAACGGTTGCTGACAGTGCACAATTCTTGGCGATCCGCGCAAAGAAGAATCTCTCCGTAGTCGCGCCAAGCAGACCGCGGCACATCCGAGTTGGGCATATCGTCGATGACCTTATCCATCAGATGCAGGACTTTTTCGGCCAATTCACGGCAGTCGGTAAATAGCCAGACTGGGGAATCATACCCGTGTTCAGCCTGAGAAACGAGATCAATGGCAATGGTCAAGGGGTCAGCGGTCTTGTCGGCTATAATGGCGGATTCAGTCGGACCGGCAAAAACATCTATTCCGCAACGACCGGAGCCGGCCAGTATCGATTTAGCTTCAGCCACAAAGGCATTGCCCGGACCGACCAGGATATTGGCAGGCTTTCCGGTAAACAAGCCAAAAGCCAGGGTTGCAATGGCCTGGATACCACCGATCTCAAGAATGATGTCAGCACCGGAAAGGGCCATGGCAAATGCCAATGAAGGATCAATGCTTGCACCCCGCGGCGGGGAACAGGCGATAACGGTGGGCACACCGGCGGCCTTGGCCGTTGCCACGCTCATCAGCGCGGAGCAGACGTGGGCAAAACGTCCACCGGGAACATAGCAACCGGCTACATCCACCGGAATAATGCGCTGTCCAAGTTTTACTCCAGGGAAATTGCTGACCTCGAACTCATTCAGGCTGTTGCGTTGCGCTAAGGCAAAGGAGTGTATTTGTTCGTGCGCAAACCGGATGTCTTCTTTGACTTGACCCGGGACGCTTGCAATAAGCTGATTTTTCTTCTGCTCTCCCAGAACAAACGCTCCTTCCCATTTGTCAAACTTGTAAGCCAATTCACGGACTGCTGTTTCACCACGAGTTTCAATATCCTTAAGAACTGTCTGAACAGTTTCGCGGACTTCTGCGCTATGGGATTCCGCCGTACTTTTTGCCTTTTTTATAAATTCCATGTGATTTGAGCCCCCATCTCTTATGTGAAACAACACGTTTTTATATCTCAGAAAGTTTCTGCCCCGTACTTAACTACAGCCACAGCCCTCTCGGCAAGCACCTCTGCCGCGTCGATGACGGGGAACTCATAGGCTTCGTCTGCAATAATGCTCAATTCCGTACAGGCTATAATAATTACTTCGGCGCCTCCAGAAGTGATATCGGCAACAACTTCTTCAAGCACTTTGCGAACGCTTTCGCCGGTTTTGCCAGCCTTGACATCCTTAATTACCTGCATGAGCCTTTTTTGTTCGTGCAATTGCGGATAGACAGAGCATAAACCGTATTTTTGCATACATGTATCGTAAATTCCGGTTATGCGAATAGCATCTGAGGCCAAAAGCCCCACTTTCCGAACCAAAGGATGATGCTGTATAATGGTATTTACAGTGAGTTCAATCATATTGAGAACAGGGATATGTACACTGTCCTGAAGCGCGTGGTAATAGTAATGAGCCGTATTACATGGAAGCACTAAAAAATCCGCCCCAAAAGACTCAAGCCTTCGGGCAATATTTATAATATGTGGTAAAGGGCTTTCACCTACGCCATCTATGATGGCCTTGATGCGCGATGGGATTTTGGGATTATTATCCACAATGGAGTGAATATGGTCAACGTCGTCTGCCGCCGGGGTGAGACGAATCAGGCGCTTCATAAAATCAACCGTTGCCTCCGGACCCATGCCGCCAATGATTCCCACTATCTTTTCATTCACTGGAATTCACCTTTTCGGCTCATAGATGTCTTGAGATGGGCAACCCCGGAAATATCATCCGCAAGGCTGTTACACTCCCGAAACAGCTAAGAGCCAAGATTTTCTTAATTTAAAATCAATCTGCGACTTCCTCCAACCCGAGTACCGGCTTGATATAGGCGTACAGCCCTGGAGCTCCCCCGGTATGGACGAAGAGAATATTTTCACCTTTCTTGAAATAACCCTTGCGGCTGAGGTCGATAAAACCGGCCATAGCCTTTCCGGTATATACCGGATCCATCAGGATGCCTTCGGTCTTGGCCATCATGTTTACGGCTTCGACCATTTTCTTGTTGGGAACAGAGTATTTGGGGCGCCAGTAGTCGCCGAAGGTTACCACAGCTTCACTGGGGATAGCCTGCCTGACGCCTACCCGTTCAGCGGTTTTCTGAACCAAATCGTAGACTAGCGGATCCTGGTCATTTGGATCTCGACTGACGTTAATGCCTACGATGGGTATGTTCATATTGCAGCCGTAGAAGCCGGTAAGAAGGCCAGCGTGTGTGCCGGTGCTTCCGGAGGCAACCACAAGTCTATCTATAAGGATTTGTTTTTCAAAGAGTTGCCCCTGGATCTCTTGGGCGCAGGCAACATAACCGGTTGCACCGATGGGATTGGAGCCGCCACCAGGGATGATGTAGCCTTTTCGGCCGTCCTTGGCCAGATCATCAGCCACTTTCTGCATGGCTGCCATCAGGTTCGAACCGCCGGGAACGACTTCCGTTTTCTCTACACCCAGCAAGCGGAAAAGGAAGTTGTTACCACTTGCTTCCGGGTTGTAGCTGCCAGGCACGCGTTCTTCAAGAACCAGACGACATTTGAGACCTTCCTTGACAGCCGCGGCCAAAGTCAGACGGCAGTGGTTGGACTGGACAGCACCGCAGGTGATGAGAGTGTCTGCACCCTGGGCAAGGGCATCGGCCACTAGAAACTCTAGTTTACGGGTCTTGTTGCCGCCGGCTGTCAGGCCGAGTAGATCGTCTCTTTTGATGTAAACATTAGGTCCGCCGAGCGCGTTGGTGAAACGCGGCAAAAATTCGAGGGGCGTTTCATTTTCGGTGTAGCGCCGACGAGGAAATTGAGCAAGATTCATTCTGTTTCTCCTTAGTGTCTATAGATTTAGAATTGCTTCTATTTCGATATCTGCATTTTTGGGAAGCGCGGCCACCTGAACAGCCGATCGGGCCGGCAGGGTCGCGTTAAAGTATTGCGCGTAAACTATGTTGATTCTTGTAAAATCGTTCATATTTGTCATAAAGACGGTGAGCTTGACAGCACGGTCTAAACCGGTTCCTGCCGCTTCTGCGATGGCTTTGATGTTTTTCAGACATTGATGAGCTCGTTCTTCGATTCCCCCTCCAACAAAATCACCCGTTGCCGGATTCAGCGGCAGCTGACCGGATATGAAAAGCAGGTTTCCGGCAACAACACCTTGGGAATAGGGGCCGATAGCGGCTGGTGCTTGATTGGTAGTAATCGGTACTGGTGAATTCGAATTTGGCATCTTTTATTCCTTCCTTTTGTCTTTAAGAAGCAGGGTCAGAACCGATTGAGGTCATGCTCTGCGCGAATTTTCTTCAAATAGTTGTAAACTGTATATTTGGAAACTCCCATGAATAGGGCAGCTTGGTCGATACCACCCTTGATCTGGAAAACGCCGCTGGTTTCAAGTTCCTTAACCAGTTCAATTTTTTCCTCAATGGACATGGAGGAGGGTTGTTTGCCAATTTTGGAAATTGCCTGTTGCAACAGGGCTTCGATAGTTTCAGCGATGGACTTTGCAAATGTTTCAGCTTTTTCCGAACCGTTCAAGCTGTTCTCAGTGCTTGTAAAAATATCTAACGCATAGGCAGCGTTGAGAAAATCAGTTATATCGAAATTTATGCACAAGGCGGCGACAACATCCCCAAAACTGTTGCGGATGAAAACGGTGGTGGATTTGAGGACACGACCGTCGCTGTTAGTCGTTTTGTAATTATGCCGATCACGGATGTTGCGACCTTCCTGATGAAGAGCTTTTATGACCAAATCGGTAACAGGACCGCCTATTTTACGGTGAGTTATGTCGCCTGCAATATGCTTGATTGATTGCTGTGGTTGGGAAAGATCGTGAACGACCACTTCTGAAGTACGCGGGAACGTGCTGACGAAAGCATCAGCGATTTGTTTCAGAACACTGAATATTATTTCGCTGTCTCCAATTATCCCCCCATCCATCTGTTCTGGCTGAGTACCGGATACTCGGTCTGGTTTTGCTTTGATTATTTTTCTCTGAGCCAAGGCCATAATATTTCTCCTTTTGGTTGCAAAATGCATTAACTTTTTTAGCATGTCAACAATTATTTGTTTATCTAAACAATTTTTATTTTATTACTTCAACAAAATATTGAATTAAAGGAATTATGAATTAAGTTTGATTATATTCTGCCAACTAACAGCAATTATTCGTTATCTGTTATCTTGCATTCATTGTGTCTAATTTGCAACACTCTGTTCCATCTAATATATCTTGTTGATTTATATTAATAATTGACCAATAAGGTATTTGAGGACTACGATTTACAGGCGTTAATTAAAGCCATATTCAAATAGTGGTCATATACGACTTTTTCAGATATTCTCAGGTGTGTTGTGTGGCAAGTGATAGAGGAAGATTGAAATGGGATTTTTCAAATGGAGTGGCTATATCTGATGAACATTTACAGGCCGTTTCATTGGGATGAGGATCTATGGTTTCAGATATCAAATATTCGCATTCGAGCACGCAAGTTCGAAGTTTCTACCGATCAATCCCTCACGTGTATATCCAAGAACATCTATAATAAATTGATTTGCCTCGATAAATTTACATTCTCATCAAGTGACTGATATGTCAAGGATGCATTCATGAAAAACGCCTGAACCTATCTTTACTTTCCCGCAGCGCATCTTCCGCCTGCTTGCGCTTGAAATCGGCCTTCTCAAATTCTGAAACTTGAAGATCGAGCTCTTCATATGTTGGTTTCAGGCACGGTTATTATCTATAATTAAAGTTCGAGTCGGTTACACATACTTGCATATATTGTTGAGTCCGGCAATCCTCAAGGATACTTCCGGTATCGTTGATATTTCCGGACCACCCAATCCTCAAGGATTGGTCGAGTAGACCGGGGCCTCCCGTGGCTATAGGCTGACGTTTGTATTCTCCGTTTGCCGCCTGGTTTCCCGGCGGTGCCACAAGATCACAGCCATACCATCAGTTGTTCCCCGGTCCCTCTGCAGAACCGTACAAGCGGATTTTCCATACATACGGCTCTTCGGCCAATTATTCAGATAGCCTCTAAACTACGATGCGGACTCAGGGCCACCACCTCGCATTAAAGATAACCATCTCTTATCCGTGTCAGGTCAGTGCTCACCGATTCTCACTCTTTGCATAGTGTCGATGTTTTCCCCTTTCACGTGCAATTGACCGTGGAGACCTTCGCTCGGCGGGGATTAGCCGCTTCATCGCTAAACCATTGCGGTCATACTGGTCTCCATCCCTCGCACCGGCGCCTTTTGACCGCCTCCTTTTACGTTGGTCGGCCATACTCGGCTACTATCCCTTCGATCAGGGATGATTCACCAAGGGCCTTTGGGTTATTTTCCGATGCTCGCCTGGTTACTCCATCGTCGTTGTCATGCTCGATGCTGTCTGCGACCCCGGGGTGTCGGTCGGCACTCGTCTTTAACGCACCTTCCGTTTTGCCTGCGCCTGTTATCAAGGGATCGGCACATCCCAAAATTATATGATTTCTCGGGGCTATGTGTCAGATTCAGAGCATACACTCTTCACCTCGCTTGACTCGTGCACCTCCCTTTAACTATGCAGATACACTACCGGGCGGTTGACTAAACCTTACCCGGGAAGGGCCTATGCTTCCGCATTCCCCTCGCAACGTTGAACCAGAGCCAGGTTCAAACGATAACATATCATTGAACTGCCATCTGAGCCGCGCCCGGCTTTTTGGGCGTTCTATTCAATGCCGTGGTTCGGCAATGCTTTGATTGTGAAGTCGTCGATAGAAACCTCGCATTCCCATTGAGGCAGCCTGTCCATCGGGCCATCGATCCTCACCAACGGTTGTTCACGCTCCGCGAGCGCATTGATTTTTGCCCAGAGAGTTATGTCTCCCCAAAACTGTGGAGGAGTGTCCGCGGCAGCTACGGATGTGAAGATCTTGCTTGGAGTCTCGCATCCGGCACGAATCGCCCTCAGGGCGAGATCTTCAAGCCGCCCCAGTCCTGTAAGGGGGTCGGGACATTCCAGCAGCCATCGAGCGAGAGCTGCTGAAATCCAAGGTAACGGAGCGTCGGTTGCTTGAGACAGTTCGGTCAACACGCCAGAATCTTGAGTGGCGAATGCCTCGTCCACTTGGACAGCGAACCGGAACTGGGAGTCGGTGACGGGCTGGCGATTGCCGTACACGGAAGCCAGTTGATCGGGTTGCATCTGCCCAAGACCTTGGAATGGCTCGATTCCAGCAAATGCGTCAACACAGAGGAGCTCCACTCCTCGGGCGCCGTGGTGAAGCAAGCACGTGAGAATATGTGCGAGCATGGACTGGTCAAACAGGCACGCATCAAACCACAGAACGATATGTTTGTCCGCCGCTGCCTGCATTAACTTGCGGTACTGATTGTGAAGCGTCTCTATAATCCGCCGCCTATCCAATCCGCCTGCGGTGGCTTCTTCCAGAAAGACCGCCCGGGCATTGAGGGTCTCCTCGTCAGGCCAACCGGGACACCGGGGACCGTCATACAGTATGTCGTGCCAGACGAACACTTCCCCGGGCAGCCCGGATTTCACCAGACTCCCGCCTGCGATGTCGCCACTCGTTATGTGAAGCGTTTCGACCATCGTTCATTTCTCCTGCCGAACATTGTGGCTAACCGGTGCGCGAAAGGAGGCGAAGCCGACTGAAGCGCTTCCGGTTGAGCCGCGTGTAAGGCCCGACCGTGTTAGATGTCGGGCTTGAGCTTACTCTTGCCTGACTATATCGACCGAGATCTCCAGCGCCGGAATCGTTCCTCTGTTCTCAAGCCAGTGTGTGGTGTTCCTATCCTCGGGCCAGCCCACTCCCGGTCCATAGTCCGTAGCAACTCCATTTCTATGGTCAGTGATCGTTCCTTGCAGTATATAGACGGTGCCTGGTCTGTCTTTATGGTCGTGAATCGGGCCGAAGACGCCTCCAGGATCGATGGTCACCATACGCATTCGAAGTTGGCGTCCTGCCATGCCCTCGATCTCAGGGCCAAGGTCAACTGTTGATAGTAACTTCACCGTAACACCTTTCGTCTTAGGTGCCACATGTTCGTTGCTCATCGTGCTCGCCTCTCTGTACTTCCAGGGCCTAACGTATTTTGTATGGGTGACCTGCCCGACATAGAGAGAAACCAGATTTGAAAACTCATGCTTTCTTGCATATATTGTTGAGTCTGGCAATTCTCAAGGATACGAATGGTATACATGATTCTCCTGACACCCATTTTATCAAAAAATACCCTATGATAAAGCAAACGTGCCTGTCAAACGAATTAACGCATTCCAAATTGGTGGCCCTGGGCGGAGAGCGGTTCTTTTCGACCCATACAAACCCATGCGCCACAGCCCGAAGTCATTGCCACCGCGACTACAGGGGGCCGTCCCTGGAAGAACCTGCTTACCCATTCGGAATTCAGGCTGAAATTATCCAGGAGGGTCCGACCGGAAGATCGGAATACTGCAACTTTCTGAAACCGGATCATGAACCATGCTTCAAAGCATTGAGGCCGGGTTTTTCCTTGGATCAGATGCACCGGAAAGTGAATGGAACAGCTGCAGGACAAAGGGGGGTTTTTCCTTGTTTTGTTCATTGCCCAGGAAAGATCGGGATTTGAAATGCCAAGATTCTGGTTTCGAAATCCGAATGCGCATCATAAGTCACCGGCTGAATGATCAGAACACCCAGCGCCGGAACCTACTGTGAATCGATTCTGTCATCAATGATTTCCAGTTTGACGAAATTCATGCTGGGGTCTGTCATTCTGGAAATCAAGGCTTCGGACGGTCATCAGGAAGACCTACCGAGCAACACCAGGGACACCCACAGGAAGCAGTCACGAAAGATCAGCCAGGAAGTCCGACAGACGATCTGCACCGGTAGAGGGAACCGGGCAGTTGATCCAAACTTAAGTCAGTAAAGTCAGTTCATAGGTAGCGCGTTTGCAGATAAATAAAAGGCCGGGTTCTACCGGGAGCACCTAGGGATGCTGGCACAACCAGAAAAGAAAAGCCTACATTCTCCCGTCTTGGGAGTCGTGTCAGCTTTTTATGTTTTCTGTGGGGGGCACAATCAATCGGATAATTTAGCTACCGGCTTGGTTCGGGCAAGCTACATCTTTAACTATACTATATGTAATAATTAATATACATACAATACTTGACACAGTTATAATACTTAGATAAATATTGGGCAACTGGATAAGAAAGGAGGTGATAGAGCAATGAAAACATTCATGGTGCGGAATATCCCTGATGAAACCATGCAGGAATTGAAAATCATCTGTGTTAAAAAAAATGTATCTGTCAATTCACTGCTGTTGAAAGTGATTGAAAATCTGATTAAAGACGAAAAAGCTAAAGAACAGTTAAATCGATAAAAAGGAAAAATACGATGGGAACTCTCTATAAGCGAGGAAATACCTGGTGGATAAAATACCATAAAAACGGAAAAGCTTTTTACGAAAGCACCCATACCGATAAAGAGAAAGAAGCGAAAAGGCTACTGCAAAAAAGAGAAGGTGAAATCGCTCAGGGGAAAACACCCGGCATTTATTATGACAAGGTGAAGTTCAGTCGGTTGACTGAACTCTACCTCACAGATTACCGACTGAAGGAATGCAAAACAATTACAAAGGCGGAGCGGTGTGTCAGATACCTGAAGGAAGCCTTTGATGGTGTGGCTGTCACTGAAATCAGCACTGACCGAGTTACGCATTATATCGAGGAAAGGCTGGACGAAGGCGCTGCAAACGCAACGATCAACAGAGAACTTGCAGCATTAAAGCGGATGCTGAACCTGGGGGCGCAGCATGAACCGCCCCTGGTTGAACGGGTTCTTCATATTTCAATGTTGAAAGAAAGTAACCCCAGAAGCGGATTTTTTGAAGCGGAAGATTTCAAGGCCATGAGGGATGCCCTGCCTGATTACCTGAAAGGAATCGTTACATTTGGTTACAAAACAGGCTGGCGGATCAATGAAATCCTGAATCTTACCTGGTCAAAAATTGATCTTGAAAAAGGTATTGTCAGACTTGAAAAAGGAGAAACCAAAAATGACGAAGCAAGGATCATATATCTGGATGATGAATTGAAGGGTATCTTTCAAAAGCAGTATCTGAAACAGAAAGCACTGAAGACCATCACGCCGTATGTTTTCACCAATGAGAAGGGAACGGACCGGGTAAAAGATATCAGGGGGTCATGGGATACAGCTTGTAAGAAGGCCGATATCGGTAAAAAGCTGTTTCATGACTTCCGGCGAACAGCAGCAAGAAACCTCACCCGGTCGGGGACGCCGGAAAGGGTGGCCATGAAGATAACCGGCCATAAAACAAGAAGCGTCTTTGACCGGTATAACATCACAGATACCAGTGATCTGGAAAAGGCAGCGAGAATGCAACATGAATGGCTTGAATCGAAAGCAACCGTTACAAAATCGTTACAATCGGTTGATTTTTCAAAGCGAGATAAAATTGTAACCTGAAGATAACTTCTTGATTTTTAAATGGTGCCGGAGGTCGGAATCGAACCGACATGCCCTTGCGAGCGGAGGATTTTGAGTCCTCTGCGTCTACCAGTTTCACCACTCCGGCTTGTTGAAGGCATATATGCAACTTTCAGGGTATTGT